>CAZVEH010000055.1:0-14841 GCA_964625775.1 uncultured Legionella sp.
TCGCATGTAATTGCTTAATAGCCACAGTCACCATTTGCCACGTGCCTTTGTAAACTACCCCAAAACCGCCCTGGCCTAATCTTTTATTGGTATCTATTTGTAAAGATGAGGAGGTAATCGTTGGGACTATGCTCGGTGTAGCAGCACCTGATGGCTTAAGACTGGCTCTTTCCATTTTAGCTGATAATTCCTCTTTGACTCGCAGGTCTTCCTTTAGCGGTTTTGGCGGCTTTGCTGGCGGTGTGGGTAGCCCTTTACTATCAGTTTGGTTGGGCAATGGTGTGGGAACTGTTTGATTTGGGGTGACTTTTTTAGGCTTAAAAGGTGTTTGTAATGCCGCTGTTGTTTCTGTTGCATCTGTAGATGTGTATGGAGCTAAAGGTGTTGTTGGAATTGTGGTTGGCTTAGTGGTATCTGACAATTTTTGAACAGCTTTTTCTTGTGCTGCCAATAACGGGCTCAACCCTAGGTTCCATAGGCCGATCGTTGTATCATCAGATCCGCTCGCTAGCCATCCATTTGGGAATACGGTTAAGGCGTATACAGAACTACCATGCCCTTCAATGGTCGAAACACACCGTCCGCTGCTCACATCCCAGATGTGTATCTTTCCCTCATTAAGCCCGCACGCAAGAAGGCCATCGGGAAGTGTTGCCAAGGCAGTTATAATATCGCTGGGCTCGTCCAATTTTGAAAGACAACGACCGCTTGCCACATCCCAGATGCGTATGCTCACTTCACCGGAACTCGCGAGCCGGCCGCCGGGAAGTATGGCTAGACAGTCTACAATGCCGCTATGTCCTTCAAGTACCGAGAGGCAACGACCGTTTGTCACATTCCAGATACGTACCGTCTGATCACTAGACCCACTCGCAAGACGACCATCTGGGAGTGCAGCTAGGGTGTATACACTGTTACTATGTCCTTCAAGAGTCGAAACACAACGCCCACTGTTCACATCCCAAATGCGTATCGTGTTTTCACTAGAGCCGCTCGCAAGACGACCATCGGAGAGTACGGCCAGGGCTGATACAGCGCTACTATGCCCTTCAAGTGTCGAAACACAATGTCCACTGCTCACATCCCAAATGCGTATCGTATTATCATCAAACCCGCTCGCGAGTCGGCCATCTGGGAGTATGGCTAGGGCGTTCACACGGCAACTATGCTCAAGTGTCGAACAATGGCCACTCCACACATCCCAGATGCGTATCGTTTTATCCCAGGACCCACTCACCAGTCTGCCATCAGGGAATGCAGTTAGGGCGGATACAGCCTTACTATGAGTCCCAAGTGTACCTATTCTCTTTGGTTTACACTCAGATTTCATAGATACAGCTTCTGATAGGGGATAATTGTCTGCTTTTCTACTCTCTATAAGAAGCTGACAAGCTTCAAGTGTTTTTCGTGCGTTTTCATCGGTACTGGCTAAGCCACTCAAAAGCGGAACTGCACCGTTATCAAGTATCATGGCTTGATTAAGAGGATGATTTTTGGCCAACTCCCACAAAGCCTCCGCAGCTTTTTGTCTCACTCCGGCAATAGAGTCTTTCAGTAACGCTATCAATAACACGATACCACCAGCTTCTCGAATAGCACTCTGGTTGGTCGCGTTGGCGGCTAAATTCGACAAAGCCCACGCAACTTGTTGCCTCACTCCGGCATCAGAATCTTTCAGTAACGCTATCAATGGCACGATACCACCAGCTTCTCGGATAGCATTTTGATTGGCCATATTGCCGGCCAAATTGCAAAGAGCCGCCGCAGCCTTTTGTTTCACTATGGTATCAGAGTCATTAAGTAACGTTATCAATAGCGCTATACCTTGAGCTTCTCGGATAGCAACCTTGTTGGTCTCATTCATGGCTAAATTCCTCAAAGCTGATACAGAGTGTCGTTTCACCTTCGTATCAGAATCTTTAAGTAACGCTATTAATGGTTCTATCCCTTGGGCTTCTTGGATAGCGCTTTGGTTGGTCGCATTATTAGCCAAACTCCACAAAGCCCCCGCAGCATTTTGTTTCACCACCGTATCAGAGTCTTTAAGTAAAGCCACCAATGGCGCTATACCCCGGGCTTCTCGAATAGCATCCTTATTGGTAATAGCTAAATTAAACAAAATTTCCGTAGCCCCACGCCGGATTTGTACATTTCTATTAGATAATTTGGCAATATTATCCCTGATTTCAGGATTGCCAACAAATGAAGTATCTGATTTTGAACCGAAAAGCCCTTTAAACACTACTTTCTCCCCTCTGGTGTGTATATGCAGAAACACAAAGCCTGGTCTATCACCATTTATGATGCTTTTTACAGCCCTTAGTTTAGGTGTTTTATTTTTTAATAGGTCTATAAAGAACCCAGTAGACCGTTATGCCTATATAATTTGCGCCTAATTTTATCACTTACTAGCGCACAATATAAGATAAGAGATGAAAACATTCGAATAGTGGGAACGGCGTATGACGGTAAATTCACCATTGATTCAAAGCATTATAATAAAATTTACCCACGCGACTTCATCATGAAAACGTAATCCTCTGGAGTTCTCGATCTCACTCAAAAATGTAACTGACAGCACGTGCTATCTTTTTATTCTCATTAAAGCAGCCCACCAATTCCATGTTTTTCTACAATATTAAGCAATTCCGGACCTCAATCAATTTTTTACGATGGTTACTCAATATTCCTTATGAAGGCACCTATGTAGAGGAAGACAAGAGAAACGTTAAAACTAATCAAGCCTTTTCATTTGATACGAATAAAAATATCAAATGCTCCAGAAAAGTATCAATTATCGGCCTTTGATCACATGTTTATTTTGAGTAAGTGGTTCGTAAGAATTCGTATCAAGCTTACCCTTTTTAAACATAGCTTGATTAGATAATGATTCTTCAGATAGATGCGGAGAAAATTTTGGGAGCATTCTCTTTTTAGATGATCGCCCTTGCTTTACTTCAGTGACCGCTTCTTCAACGACTGATCTCAATCAGTCAAGTGTAGCAGGCTTCTGGCATAACGCTCGAGCTGAATCTAAAACTACTTTAAATACATAGTCATCTTTTGGGAAAATCGGACACATTACTAAGCCACTTTTTTGATTTCAAATGATACAAGAATGGTTTTATAAGGGAAATCCCAAACGAGACTTTGACGCACTTGAAAAAAATCTGTTCTAACGCCCATTTGTAGCCTCGACATGATTGGAGGGTTGAACCTTATTTTTTATCGTATTAAAACCTGCCACCAGTCCATTCGCAAAGCCATTAGACACGCTACCAAGTACATGTCCCGCTTCAGCTCTTGCCGCTGAACCCATTTGATCAGCAGCCGCTCTTTCTAATGCCCATCCAGAGAAAAAACGCCCCTGATAGTAATTATCTTGTGCTGTAGCAAGATTATCAATACCCTGATGTCTGATGCGTTGAATCGTTTGTTCGTCATAATAGGTATCAGCCAACTCAAAAATTAATAACCCAGAGGATATGGGACCTGATAGTACACCTTGACCCACAGCTTTTAATCCAGTCTTCATGGCGCCATCAATACATAGATCAATCGCAGTTAATACCACTCCCTTTTTGAACTTATCCTCTTTGGCCACGTCATCATCCAAAAGTGCCACTTCTGAATTCATCCCTAAACTCCACATCCCACCTAATTTGCGAAAATGCTTTCCACCTTTTAGACGTTCTTTCTTGCTGATTTTTAAGTGAGAAGATGTATTCAACAAATCTGGATCCGTTGCATTTGCCAACGCATCAAAAATCCCATTACCATAAGCTTTAGCCATAGTTGCAACAGCCGTTATGTTCTTTTTTTTGGGTTTTGTCCGAGAGTCAGATATCTCTTCAACTGAGTCTATATGCTCTTCTGATGCGTTATTCTTTCTGCGTCGTCTACGGCGGTGCGAAGCATCATCTGTTTTCGGTTCAACAGGAGTAAGCGGATCAGGACGGCCAAAATCAACAGGCTCGTGAGGCAATGGTTTGGAACGCAGCATAGCATTGCTCTGATCTTTTGCCCCAGAAAAATGCTTTTCAGCACTCTTTAAATAGAGTTCATTCGTTATCGGAATATCAACTGTAAAGTGAGTCGTATGATTTTTTGTTACAACTTTACCACCAGCATGATGAGTCTCCACATGCCCTTGTGTATTGAGATGCTCTAATGCAGGACCTTGCTGACCAGACACAACAGGGATTTGCATCGCAACATAGTCTTTAGCATCCATTTGTAAAGCCAAAGAAGCAATTAACGGCTCGCCTGCAATATCGCCCGGCTTCTGACCAAGAACTCGACCCAAATCATGCAGATTTCCAGAGAATCCAATGCCATGGAAGTGCTCTGTATCTATTAGTGGCTCTGCAGTTAATTGGCCTGTTTTGAAATGATTGACGCCATCAGTAGTTATTTTACCCCCTATCATATGAGTTTCACCGACTTCAACTTTATGACCACAGGTGTTTATACCTTCGATCACATCAATACCACTATGATCAGATGTGGTTTGATTCTGGCCCTTACCTTGATAAAAACCAATCTGGCCGACCGAAGAAAGACTCAATGATTGGGTGTGTGTTTGTGTGGTATCTTGTCGATCTTGAATGTTCAATGTGCCGATATTTGCATCCAATGATCGAGCTTGAATATTTGCCGCATCTAACACGCACTCCTGCATTTTCCCGCCATGATGATGCAACCGCATGTTGCCACCCGCTGACAGCACCGCATTGATATAATGGGTCGAAGATGCGTGAGATTTGGTGTGAGACAGACCCAACGATTGGATGCCCTCTAATCCTACTAACCCAAAACTTTCATTACTCATGGTGTGCTGGATTTTTGAATTTAATGAGTTGCCATGAATCCTAAGCGATGGTGTATCGAACTCCATATTCCCATCAACGTGCACATTCCCGCCATTGATATCAACCCCTTCCCCTGCAATAAATACCGCATTTCCGCCACGATCAATCCCACCCTGTTCTTGAGTTTGGAATTGTGTTCTAGTCTTTTTTTGAGTTAAAGAAAGCGTCACAGACGGCGCAAGATGCCCGCCATGTCCCAAACCATATCTTGTTAACAATTCGTCTGTGATTTTTCCTTGGGGACCAAAGCCACGCATCAAAAGATCACATGTATTCGCAAGATCAATCCCTAAATTTGTAGTATTCACCAGGCGTTCTGCACCATTTTTACTTTGAGACAAAACACTCATTTTCCCCAAGCTTGGATCAAACGCTGCACCAATATTCCAAACACTTCCACCTTGCTTATAAGTATCCCAAGCACCTATACCAGGTATCGACCACTGCAAAGACCTGTTTTTTTCAGTCATGTCATGATTTAATATGCCAACACCCAATATGATTCGCTTCTTGGCTCTCATTTCTAAATCGCCAGCGCCGATAAAATAAGCGCCTCTTGCATCAAGATTGCCCTCTGATGAATGGATGCGAGTCAGACAATTGTCTACAAATAATGTTGGCAAAGATGATTGATAAAAATGATCCTGATCTGTTTTTTGCAACCCCCACCAATCACTCTTAAACTCTTGAATATGATGATTCGTTTTCAGGCTATAGAGTTTCACATCGCCCTTCGCATATACATCAGTACCGCCAGGTGATGAAAATTGAGCTGCAACCGAAGAAACCCCTGCTTCGCCTGAACGAATAATATTACGACCATTTCCAGAAAGGAGATGCGAGACACCTATGTCAGTCCCTGTGCCATAACTATAAACATATTCTTTTGCCAACACATCCTTACATTTCTTCAAAAAATTACTTTGATGCACTTTATGTTGCTCTCTAAAAGCAGTATAAACATGATGTCGAGCTCTCAGAGAGACGCCCTTTGTACCCTCAATATAATTAGAGCCTTGACTGATAAAATCTGAAGCATCCGCAATTACTTGCCCGTTAGCCTTAATATAAAGCCCGATACCATCATTCTCAGCGCCTGTCCCGCCAGAAATCACCCCAGCTCGATAATTCCGTCTGCTGTCATACTGACCTGGATAGGCCTGCTCTTCGCACAGATTAAGGACATTGCCCTTGGCCAACAACTGTGTGTATTTCCCCGAACCAATATACTTTCTATTTTCAATATGCCCTTGTGCATCAAAAAATAACTTATCACTCGCATATGCCACGCCATTTTCGAAAATACTCCCCGCAGATGTTGCATATATATTCAATGCCTTTAAGCTATTATTCAGTGTGATATCACCTTGCGTGGACACAAACGATAAGCGATAGGCTTTGTCATAATCAAAAGAACTCACAATACTGGCTGCTTTTACGGAAATATCACATTCACGCGCAATCGGATTTGATAAAGAAACATCGTCCTCCGTGATCAGAGATAAACTTTGATTCATTTTATACCTAGCATACTGTCCAAGTCCTGCGACAAATTGCGCTGCATCCCTAAAGTGGCTGAGGTGATACACCGCATTGTCTAAATGCCCCCCGCCGTCCAATTCAGTCTCTTTAGCCTGTATATATAAAGTATTCTTTTTATCTTTTCCTTGGGGCAAAATACCCACAAAACCGGTATGACGATATTTATCTGCTACGATGCTAGACTGCCCCGCATACCTGAATTGGCTTTCATCTTGTAAAGAATGTGTCACCAAACTACTGTCTATCAATTCAGGGTGTGCATGATGATCAAAACTTACCTCATCAAAATGAGCTTGCGAATCATCAGATAAGTTAAATAATCCCGACGCATGTAGGGATAATCCTTTCATGTCTGAGTGCTTGAGAGATAAGCCGTGTTGTTGTCCTATTTTGGTGTCATCTACGTTGACCCTAAAATTATCCAACACCATTTGACCCTCTATATGCCATGATTTGGCTGCAATAGTGCCGTGTTTCAAAGCAATATCCGCTGAATCGTCTACATGTAATTCATCACATTTGGGCGTATCCTGTGTCTCATCAGAGCTCTGCACACCTTGAATTTGAGTATAATCCCCGCCTTTTAACAGCCCAGCCATGCTTACCTTAGGTGATTCAATAATAAGCATATGTTGCGGTTTAAAAATAGGTTTGGCATCAGTCTCGCCACCTTCAGTCGGTAATAATAATTGATCTTCCGGTGTTTGTTGGCCATTCACCACAGAGCCTTTTCCTAAACGAACTTGCTGCACTTGAATCAGCAATTGATGTTGATAATCCAATTTTCCATTAACATCCAGGAGATTCGTCACTATTTGAACATTGTCCATAGATGATTGATTTTCAGCGCCTATCATCACATGTTCTGCTTCCTTGATAAGTACATTTTTTAATTGCAACTCACCCACACTATCAAGTTTTTTGCCGTCTATAACCACATGAGTCAGTGCGGTCTTGGCATACTGCTTATCATCTTGAAAGGCATCCACACGCAAGTAACCATCTTCTAGTTCAAACTGTCCTTTTTGAGTCAATGCTTCTATCGATACGATGCCTCCTTTACCTTGAATATGCCCTTCTGTGTTATCCACTGTGCTTGCCTGGAGATTAAATCGCTCACTTCCAGACAACTTACCTCTATTTCTCATGTGGGCGGCCAAAAAGTTCGAGTCTCTTCCTGTAGATTGGCCATGATTATTGAGCGAATAGGTATTGATATGATGTGAAAACATAGAATGTTCGTGACCCGTATTCACGTGCATCCAATTAGCCTTTGAAGTATTGGTTGCAAAACTGACGCCTAAATTTGTATGTACCACACTGGTATCGGTGTAACTCCCTGTCATTGATTGAGCTGTTTTAGCGCCAACTTGTTGCCAAGGAGTCGTTTGCAAGGTTGTTTGCCATTCATTCGCATATAGGCTGGGACTATGGGTCAGCTTATGATAAGTGCTCTGCCATGCCAAAGACTCCTCACCACAATAAGTCATATGGCTCTGATTCACCACGCCATGCCCCAGTAAAAACAATGATTTTGCCTGGCAAATGACGGGCATATACTCATGCCGACGCATTCCCGATAATCCTCTCTCACTTACTTGTCTGGAGCGTTGATAAAAGATCGAAGCGTTACTTAAAAATCCAGGGATTGTAAATGCCAATTGAACCCCTGACGTATGCATAGGTGCCCACATCAATGCCAAAGTTCTGGCTGAAGCAATCAGATTGCTCCACGAGAAAATATAACGAGCATCTGCAGAAAAATTTGGCACAATTCCACCAGAGTTCACTGAAATAATGCTATCGTTGTTATAATTGTTGGCCGCGATAAGCCCCATATTCAAGTTCACAAAACCCGAACAAGACATGGTTTGTTTCGCATAAATACGACCCAATATATTCATTAAATTACTATGTATCGTGATGTCTTTTGCGGACATCGAGCCTTGATTCACCACTGCATCATCAAAACCCAAATAAATAGAACCTGCACGCAAAGCGCCATATTTGTTATATTGTCTACCTTTGGCAGAAAACCGCGCATCACCCAATGACACATCGCCAAATTGATTCAAAACATCTGCAACAATATTTAAATCTTCGTCACCACTTATTTTTCCTTTAGACGAAATATCTAAATGGTCACGGGCCATGATGAGCGGTTTGTTGAGATTTTGTTTATGGGTGTTTTGTTTTTCTTTTTGAGTGATTAATTTCCCTCGAATAACAACATCACCTGCTTTAACAACACTTGCGCCTGTCATCGATGTCTTTGAGCCAGTCCATAATGCAGCGGTTTCTTTAGCATGTAACTGAGTGCTTTCTAAACTGACATTGCCGAATGATTCAATGTTTCTAGCATGGAGAGTACTATCACCCACTTTAGCCTTAGCGGTACGTGCTAAAATGATATCTTCTTTTGCATGAACCATGCTTTGTTGGGCTGAGAACTCATCATAAATAATCAGATCTTCAACACTCAGTAAACTCTTTACAAGCGCCACTCCACCTAAAAATCGCACTTTATCGGCTGAAATTATAGACTGCTCGCTGTCTAATGCGGAATCATGCAATGTAGTCAATTGGCTCCTTAAATGGAAGTTGCTCTTTTTAAGACGGACATGACTTTGGCTACTAAGATGCATACTCTCTGCGACAAGACTACTATCTGTATGTGCGATTAACTCGGAGTGGTAAATATGTACTGCTTTCTCAGCAATGACTTCCCCACTTTGTACTGTCGTATTTGAACCAATAAGACTTAATTCCTCACATTGTACAAGCGAATCATCGACGTTAACATCACCAGATGCCATGATTTTTCCTGCAATTATCTCACTGTACTCACACGGATGAAGGTGACTACCAACTAGTGAACGAACTCGGCTACGTGTAATCCATCTAGAGTTTTGTAAAAACAAATGACCTTGGATAGAGTGATTTTCTTTTGCATCATCGATACCAATCATCGTGCTATCCTGCATACCAACTTTCCCCAGCACCGTAAAACTCTTGGCCATTAAACGACTGGATTGAAATATACATTGCTCGGGTTTTGTACCACCTTCTAGCAACATGCGCTTGGCTTTTACAAAGTTTCTTCTCAGTTTTGCATTAGAGAATTGATATTCAATGCTGTTGGTATCTATTTGAACATCATTAAGCTCTAACTGACCTGAAAGCGATACATTTTTTGCTTTAAAATTGGAGTGCTCTACACATACTGTATCTTGTAGTTGCAACACTTTAGCGAAAATTTGTGATTTTTTTATGCTGACTTTATCAGAAATGCTTAAATAATCCGTTTGGATAATCGATGATCGAATTTTAGAGCGTCCCTGTAATACCACTTTTTGCTTAACACTTAAATCAGAGTCTGTAATTTTGACAGTTGCTTTATCTGCGAGGAATCTATCCGAGACATTTAATGCGCTACTATCTTGTATCAAAACCTCACCCACCATAACATGTATCTTTCTGGCAGCGATATTTGAATGCCGTACTGAAAACAAACCTGATTCTATATAAATTGATTTGACGTCTAATTGTGATCGCAGGAACGCAATACTTCCCATGTCAATCAAGGTTTTTATAGACAACGATGAATCGTTTATTTCCGCTACCCCAGCACAACCCATTTTGTGGCAAATAAGATGCCCATGGTGCACAACCAATGAGCTTGTTGAGTCGATCTCAATATCATTATCAACCACCCATTGTGAGTGTTGGTCAAGGCAATTTTGCTCACCGATAACAACTTGAGTATTACCTTTTATACTTAAAGTTCCGACATGAACATGATGTGATGCTGGAAAATGAATAATAGATTTTGCGCCTTCCTCTCCCAAATCCCAATGAGATACTGCTGAAAAAAAATGTTCACTGATTTCAAATTGACCAGTAATTATTGAAATTTCTGCTATCATACGCATTGATGATGCTTTAAATACAGCCTCTTCTGTCTGACAAAACACCTGAGCTGCCATATCAAAAAATTGTTCAATAGTCATTTTGGCCAATTGATAATAGTGTCCAGCTCGAATGCTCAGATTAGGAGCGTTAAACTCCCCAAAAATGCTCAAATCTTTGATAATATTTAGAGATATCTTATCTTTGCATATCAGAACACCACCTAGACTCAAAGCTTCGGCATCAATATTGTATCGACGGAAAATGTTATAGTTCCCTTGAATACATAGCGGCCCCACAGCACGTATATCGCACTCATCTACATTTAGATCGATAAATAAATTAGTTTGAGCTGTTGTGAAAATTTGAATTAATAAATTTTGTCCGTCATAAGCATACTCAAGAACTTTTTGCACCCCATCAAAAAAAACGCGTTGGCTAGGCTTGGTAAAACAAAAATCCTCACTTGAGAGCGTGTATTCATTATATTCATCAACACTAATTTGATGAGATTGATTATTATCATCGTCCAGAAGAATCAATGGGGTTTTACGCGATCCTCGTCGAATAACACCCATTGGCAAAGAAGCCAATATTTTCGGTAAATCTATACCCATCGCTAATTCCTTTCCTATTTATGGTGGACTTTTTATCAGGTTTACTTAGTTACTGCTATTACTCACTCTTCGTCTATGAGCAACATTATTTCTGTGCTGCTGAGACTCATCATTAGCCGCTATTTCCATGGATGTTCTGGCAACAGGCCTCTGAAACATATTGTGTTCCGATAAAAGTGGTTGCTTACTTTCTTCCGTACTTGAGTCGCTGTCTGAATAATCACCCGCTTCATAGCGACGACGCTCGTCTTCTATTTCTTGGCGAGCTAAACTTCTAGAAAGATTTCGATACAGCCCATTTAATCTACTCATCTCCGACCTCAGGACATTAATATCAGCCTCTGTTGCGGCAATACGCTCATCAGTTTGTCTTTCCAACGTTATACCTTCTGAAATAATTTGCGAGCGACGAACCTCTTCTTGTCTATTATTAGACTGCTCACTCGCATTTTCATTTATGCTTTCTCTACGTATGTAACTTCCTCCTGATGCAAATGCACCTACTGCTGAACTTACCGTAAGAAGCTCGACTAGATGCAACGACACATAAGCCGTAGCAAATGCCGGGACACCAAAAACTAAGATAGCACCGCCAGTCATTGTTGCCCCGATCAGTGCTACACAAATTTTCCCAGAATGATTTTCCAGTGTTTCAAACATACTTACTTCCTCGCCATCGTTGTTGATCTTTGTAGTTCTTTAAATTCTCTAAAAATATCCTTTATTTGTTGTATCAGAACACCTGACTCAGATAACAATTCTTCAGCTATTTCCAAAAATCTGGCATGATGTTCCTCGCAATTTGCGTAAGCTTGGTCGACCATGTCCAATGTCAGACTGGATTGCGCTAAGTCTGTAGTCAATCGCTCCAATCCAAGAACAGGGTATGTTTTGAATAATTCGTTGTATGCTTTAAGTAGTTCGGCGTATCTAGAGTTTCCAGGCTTTTTACTCGTATTGGGAGAACTTTGAAAATGGGTCATTCCCGTGACTGTCACGGTGCTTCTCGTTTTGGTTTTTTCTAGCGCAATTTGTTCTTCAAAAACAGAAAGGCTTGAGTTATGTTCACGCAAAACAGTCTCTATGACTTCTTTATCAGAATTAACTTTTCGCAGAAATTCAACATATTCTTCTAGAGCGTCTGTAACAACTTTACTGTTTTGATCCAAAGATTGAGGTGACAATGTATTCGTAATTTCAATATACCCATTACCACGACTTAGAGTCCATTGAAAAAATGTGCTGAACAAACGTAACAGAAATACTATCGCGTACAATAGCGAACTCAATAACAATCCCAATGTTTTCAACGCAGTATATGCGCAATCCACCCCATCAACGGTATTTTGTGCAGCTAGATCACTTAAAGCTTTACAATAGCAATAAAAACCATGTACAAAATAGCTCACTGATTCAATTACACCTCCAATTGTTAGCAACATCAATTTGCCAGGCAAAACAAAAACATTAATTAAATCTAAGCTAAAATCAAAAAATGATGTAAATGGAGTTACACTATAAACCAATGGATTTTGTACCCATTCGTTATTCAATTCCCTCTTAGCAATATTGGTAGAATATTTGATCATATTGAAAATCCCTGTGCATCATTTGTTTTATTTGATATCGAAGAAACTAATCTTTTAAAAGTATCTCGCATACCTTGCATTAAAACGCCTGACTCAGATAACAATTCTTCAGCTATTTCCAAAAATCTGGCATGATGTTCCTCGCAATTTGCGTAAGCTTGATCGACCATTTCCAATGTAAGACTGGATTGCGCTAAGCCCGTAGTCAATCGCTCCAATCCAAGAACAGGGTATGTCTTGAATAATTCGTTGTATACTTTAAGTAATTCGGAGTATCTAGAGCTTCCAGGTTTTTTACGTGTATTGGGAGAACTTTGACAATGGGTCATTCCCGTGACTGTCACGGCACTTCGCATTTTAGTTTTTTCTACCGCAATTTGTTCTTCAAGAGCAGAAAGGTCTGAATCATGTTCACGTAAAAAAGTCTCGATGACTTCTTTATCAGAGTTAACTTTCCGCAAAAATTCAACATATTCTTCTAGAGCGTCTGTAACAACTTTACGGTTTTTCAAAGAAGCTGTGTTTGACTGAGACTGTCTATTATACAATTGTCCAAAGAGTGTCAGCGCCGGAATAGCAAAAGCGCTAAATATCCCTAGTGTTTTAAGATCTGGTAATTCATAACTCATATTAATAATCCCAATTCAAAATTTACTATTCTAAATCAATGTGTACTATATTCCCCTAGAGGCTTCTACTTACTCCTGCAGCTACAGCACCCACACTTGTAGCAGTTTTAGTCACAAGGACTACGCCGCCTGCCAGAGCGCAACATCTAAAACCTTCTGATGATGTTCTTCATAATCTGCATGCGCAGCCTCCACCATAGCCAATTTAATGCGGCTTATATCTTTTTTTGTCGTCCAATCCTCAAACTCTCCTATCGGGTACGCAACTATCAGCTTATGGTGCACAGCTAATAATTCACAGTATGCTGAACGAGACATGTTAGAATTTTGAGGCTTTTCGCTTTGAAAATAGGTTATTCCTCTAATCGATGTATCAGAGCGCTTTCCTATAGCATCAAGCTCAACTTGAAGATATTTATTTAACACCCCAACTTCCAAATGATACTCTCTAATAGCGCTTGAAATAGCTCTTCTATCTGAACCCGCTTGACGAATGAAATCTCTGTATTTCTGTATTGAGTTTGATATGGATTCGTTGTCTTCCCTTAACGAAGTTTGACATTCAACAGCTGAACAAATTTGCTTGCTTGACTGAGTTTGCCGTGAGCGAAGGACACTCAACAGCGCAAAAGCTGAAACCCCTGCAACACTGGCTAGCCCCCAAATACTCGAGCTTGATATCTCATTACGATCTAGCATAATAACCCCAATCCAAATTGATGATTCTAAATCAACATGTACTGTATTATTATTTTTATTCAGTATTAAGGTGCGTATTATATCGTTTGATCAAAATAAGGACACAGGTGTTTTGATGAAAATCTTGTAAGATATATCTTGGTTTTGTTTAAAAATCACTCTAAAAGGTTTTTGCTTTAGTCTCTCAATACGGCAAGAAAATTATAGATCACGCGGACATCCTTTGATTTATGGTACTCATATACCCCAGCACGAATCTTATCGAAAAACCCGAATGAAATAACCTCATTTTTATTTGATGGAAATTTCATCAAATTATTCAATGAGTATATAGAAAAAAACCATATCTGCGAGTTTTATCTATTTGATAAACAAGGTAGTTATTTGTTTCTAGATAGACAGGCAAATTTTAGTTGGCTTTTTGTTCGCAATGACAAGGGTGTTGAAAATACGATTAAGCTAGCTATGCAGTATGGTGCCCCACAAAAAATCATCGATGCGATCAAAAGCCTACTCAGAAACCAACCGCAAAATGGGTGTTCTTTTGTTTTCAGGGGATCAGTGTTTTATTATCAATGCTCAGGCACAACAAGTGGTCACAAATATTATTGATAGACAAAAAATCATCCTTAATTGCCTAGGAAAAACATACTGGGAGTTTTATTCGTGATTTCATTGCGGAACATGGGCTTGATCCCAAATTATGGTGAAAAAACAGCAAATGCAATGGTCATATCTGAGGGCTCATTACCTTCTACAAGCACGAACCGCTATTTTAAATGGCGAGTTACCAGATCATTTTGAGCGTTGGTATCCTGGATTGAACATTAACAATGGATCAACGCATGTGCAAGGAGGAAGTCACAAAAAACAGGCCTAAGTTGCCCCTGAAATGTTTCGCTCTCGTTACCAACCTCTGCTGGCCAGGTATTTATAGTAATTTGATTTTTAAATGACTGAGTTATGGGATATAATACCGTTTTCA
>CAZVEH010000056.1:0-14231 GCA_964625775.1 uncultured Legionella sp.
AACAAGCAGCCGAGATAGCTGAATTGAAGAGGCGCTTGAATAAAGACAGTAGCAGCAGCTCAAAACCGCCATGACGTGGGGAGTTACCTAGATGGAATTTTTTGAGCACTCAGGCGTTGACCCTGTCACCGCAAGTTGTCTATTGAGATTTGTGCTATGCTTACCTTAAGATTATTATATTCAGAGTGAATTCATATGCGCTCTCAACATCATTATTTTTTAGCCAGTGCACTAGCGTGCATGCTGCCTTTGTCATCAGCATATTGTCAGTGCTGCGACCAAATGTTGGGTATTCGTTACTGCGATTCCTCTGCGGGAAGATATGTGTGCAATAATGGAGATTACTCAAGCTGCTATTGTACACGACACGCGATCATGGATTTACAGAAATTCATGGGGTGCTGTATGTGGCAAGGAGGGGTCGCAAAAATCGACGATAAGGGACACGTACTCTGTAACGATGGTTCTTCTTCTGAAATTTGCGCGTTACAAATTCCGCATGACACCATAGCCGTGTATTAAAGCGTTTCTCCTCACAGAAAAGAAACGCTTAGTCTATACGCATGGTACTAACGGATTACAAAATAATTAGCGTTTTGCAAAAAAAGGCAAATCGAATGTGGCATCTTCAGGCAATTGCATCACGATAGCTTTGGTTTCTTCTCCAGAAATGGAATATGAGCACACCGGAAAGCTATGGTTCGCATCAAATGTAAACATCATGGGCTGTTCAAAATCTGACTGCATTTTACCTAACGCAATAGCAGCTTGCTTTTCTGGATCTTCGCCTTCACGAACTAATATAGAAGACATCATAAATACCAGATTGCCATATCCTGAAAACTCACGGTCATGTTCCGAAAAAGTTCTTTGTTGAAATAGCGCAGCTTTCATCACGTGCAAATCTTTATCAAAGGCTGCTGGCATAGCGACCACCAAACTACCGTCAAAATTTTTCAACATCTCCACAGAGGGACACACTGTAAAATCGGTATTCGCTAAAACACCTTGACACATCAAACCACATAGTCCACTAATGATTGTTTTTTGCAAAAATAGTTTTTTAAACATTAATTACTCCTAATTATAAGCGAAGTGATTATATCTTAATCTATCAATGATGTAAACAAACACAAGAATACCAGACCTTACTAGACAAGGTACTCGATAAACTGCATAATTCTAATTTTCTAATCATAAAAATAAATGCCCCATCCACTCATTCAAATCAAACAACTGCATAAATCATATGGACATACAGAAATTCTTAAACATATGTCACTTGATGTTTATAGAGGTGAGTTTTTAACCTTACTGGGTCCTTCAGGGTGCGGCAAAACTACTCTACTGCGGTTGATTTCTGGATTTGAATACCCCACTAGCGGACAAATCTTTATCAATGGCACCTGCGTGAATCAATTACCTCCTCAACAACGCGATGTTCATACGGTTTTTCAGAGCTATGCTTTGTTTCCTCATTTGTCTGTTTTTGAAAACGTCGCGTTTGCATTGCGATGTCAGGGAGTACCAGAGATAGAAATCAAAGAACGCGTCAAAGACTCTCTGGCTCTGGTACAACTAGAATCCTTTGGCAACCGCAGCATCACCCAATTAAGCGGTGGTCAACAACAACGTGTCGCCATTGCGCGTGCCGTTATTAACCGTCCTCAAGTGTTATTATTGGATGAGCCCTTAAGTTCTCTTGATTATAATTTACGTAAAACCATGCAATATGAACTCAAGCAATTGCAAAAAACCCTCAATATGACCTTCATTTTTGTCACACATGATCAAGAAGAAGCTTTGTCGATGTCTGATCGCATTGTGGTGATGAAACAGGGTGTGATTGAACAAATTGGCACACCCCGTCAAATTTATGAAACCCCTTGCAACTTATCAGTGGCACAATTTATTGGAGAAACAAATCGCTTTGACGTGACGGTAGATGCAATAGATGACAATATCCACCTAATGGTTGAATCAACCCCAATTCAGTGTAAGAAGATCCCGCACGCCAAAGTTGGCGATCAGCTTCACCTTATTGTCAGACCCGAAGACGTGCGGGTATGGTCACAACATGAAACAAAAGACCACGACCACATGATCCCGGGCAAAATTATTGATATGGTCTACAAAGGATCTACAGTGGCTCTGAAAGTAGAACTGGCTTCAGGCAAAATAATTTCAGCCATAGAATTTTTTAATGAAGACGATGATACATTGGAATATAAAGAACAAGAATCTGTTTGGGTGCAATGGTTAACTGGCTGGGAATTATTATTACCTTATGAGATCTAAACCATTTTCTATTTACTTTATCTATACATGGTTGGTGGTATTTGGCCTCATCCCGATCGGTTTGATTTTCGTCGTCTCTTGCCTGACTGATAATACCCTACATTTGGCATCCCTGCCGTTCACCATCGAAAACTACGCGTCATTAATGTCCCCATTATTTTTAAAAGTCTTTTGGCGATCAGCCTTGATGGCTGGCTCAGCGACTTTCCTATGCTTATTATTGGCGTATCCGCTGAGCTATATTTTGGTCAAATCGAAACACCAAACATTGTGGTTGATTTTGATCATTATTCCCTTTTGGACCAGCTCATTGATTCGTATCTATTCTTTAATTGCAATGCTCAAAATTCACGGTATTTTTAATACAGTATTACTAAAACTACATATCATTCATGAACCCATCTCCTTTTTATATTCTAACGCTGCTGTGATGTTCGGTTTGGTGTATAACCTTTTGCCCTTCATGGTACTGCCTATTTTTTCTAATATGGAACGCTTTGATTTTTGTTTGATAGAGGCGTCTCAAGACCTTGGAGCCAGTCGGTTAGTGACATTTTTCCGTGTGTTCTTGCCGAACACTCTATCGGGTATCATTGCTGGGTCGCTTATGGTATTTCTGCCCTCGATGACGTTATTTTATATTTCAAATATTCTTGGCGGTGCTCGTTCGGTATTACTGGGCAATTTGATCCAAAACCAGTTTCTTGTCACTGAAAACTGGCCTCAAGGTGCAGCCACCAGCATGATACTCACCTTAATTTTGGGAGCTGTTTTATGTTTTTACCGTCCCAAAAAACAGGGGGTTCTCCCATGAAATCTCTGATGCAAAAATTATACTTGTTTTTGATTTACAGTTTTTTATATCTGCCTATTTTGGTGCTGATACTGTACTCTTTCAACCAAGCCAAATACTCTATGATTTGGCAAGGCGCATCAAGTATATGGTATCGAACGTTATTCCAAAACACTGAAATTTGGACCGCATTTATGCACTCTGCCCTGCTGGGCATTACCGCTTCTTTGATTGCCACCACCGCAGGTCTATTAGCTGCAGTACAATTGTTTTTATCAAGAAAATTGAAAAAACATGATGGATTCATGACGCTCTTGCTATTATTGATCATCATTCCTGATTTGGTACTGGGCGTAGCCTTACTGATATTTTTTAATTATACGCATATCCCCTTGGGCTTCTTTAGTTTGCTGATTGCTCATATCACGTTTACCTTGCCGTTTGTCTTATTAACCATTTTTACTCGCATTGAGACGCTCGACAGGAATATTTATCTTAGTGCTTTAGATTTGGGGGCTAGTCATACACGGGCCTTGGTCAAGGTACTATTACCCCTGTTGTTCCCTAGTATTTTAAGCGCATTATTACTCTCATTTACGCTATCTTTTGATGATGTGATCATTTCTTATTTTGTAGCCGGACCAGAATTCAATATCCTACCTTTGGCCATTTACTCTATGATTCGATCCGGCATCACACCTGAATTAAATGCACTCGGCACAATCACACTGCTTCTTTCGTTGGTTTTGGTTCTGATTTCTTCAAGCTTAACCCGGAAAACATCATGAAGCTTTTTTTACGAATATTATTTTGCTGCGGCCTAAGTTTGTTATCCATGCTCGCTTGGTCCGGTCGTATCGTGAATGTTTATCTCATAGGGGGCGAAGTTCCTCAAAGCCTAATCTGGGCTTTTCAAAATGAAACAGGCATCAAAGTCAATTTATCTACCTATGACAGCAATGAAACCATGTATGCCAAATTGCATGCCAGTAAAAAAAATTTTTATGACCTGATTTTACCCTCGTCATACTTTGTTGAGCGTATGAAAAAGTATGATCTTCTCACCAAGCTTGATCTCACGAAACTCCCCAATTTAAAAAATATCGCACCTTTTTTCAGAAACAATCCCTATGACCCCAACAATGAATACCATGTGCCTTTATTATGGGGCGTTACGGGTATTTTCTATAATCAACAATGGATCAAGCATCCCCCTAAAAAATGGCAAGATTTGTGGGACCCCAAACTCATCAATCAATTGATGCTAGTGGATGATATGCGTGATGTGTTTTCAATTGGCTTGATGAGTTTAGGCTATAAACCCAATGATGAAAATCCAGAACATATCAAAGCCGCTTACCAACATTTATTGGCCCTAGTACCCAATATTAAGTTATTTGCTAGTGATGCCATTCAGTCATTGATCATCGACGAAGACGCTAATATTGGCGCTTCATGGAATGGGGATATTGTTAAAGCCCAGGCTGAAAATCCCAATATTCGCTTTGTGTACCCCAATGATGGCATTCTAATGTGGGTAGATTGTCTGGCTATTCCTAAAAACGCCCCACATCTTGATGAGGCGTATGAGCTTATTAATTTTCTGTTACGTGCGCAAAGTGGAGCGGATATTGTCACAAGCACTGGGTACAGCACAACCAATCAAGCCAGTGTCAGCTTATTGCCTAAATCCATCACCAACAACCCCTATATTTTCCCCCCTAAATCATTGATACAACACGGATATTATCAACGCGACATCAGTGAAAGTACAATGGAGTTATACAATAACTACTGGGAACAATTAAAATTAGCGTGCTGAGTCACACACCTGATATCACACTAAGGAGCACTTCCCATGACCATTCTCGTATTTGATATAGAGACCGTTCCAGATGTTGAGAGTGGGCGCAAACTTTATGATCTAGAAGGCCTGTCCGACGAAGATACGGCCTCAGCAATGTTCGCATTACGCCGCGCCAAGGTAGGTCATGATTTTCTACCTCATCATTTGCAAAAAATTGTTGCCATTTCCCTGGTTTTAGCAAAACAAAACAACGTGACAGTTTGGTCTCTGGGCGATGAGCAATCTTCCGAGGCAGAGTTAATTCAGCGTTTTTTCTCTGGAATTGAAAAACATACACCGACTCTGGTCTCTTGGAATGGTAGTGGATTTGATTTACCCGTACTTCATTATCGTGCACTCATGCACCAAATCCCAGCCCCTGCTTATTGGGAAACGGGTGAACAAGTATCTGCGTTTCGCTGGTCAAATTATTTAAATCGCTTTCACTACCGTCATCTGGATCTCATGGATGTCTTAGCTGGTTATCAAAACAAGGCCTTCGCGCCGTTAGATGATATTGCCAATATGCTGGGATTTCCTGGCAAACTGGGCATGCATGGCGACCAAGTTTGGGCCAAATATTTAGGTGGACATCTCAAAGAAATTCGAGATTATTGTGAAACAGATGTACTCAATACTTACGGTATTTTTTTAGGTTTCGAATTGATGCGTGGCATGATCACAGCATCTGAACACCAACATGCCTTAGATAATCTTGCTACCTACCTGAGCGCAGAGTCTCAGAAACCGCATTTTTCAGAGTTTCTAAATACCTGGCAAACACGATTGAAGCCATAAATTGACTTTATTTTAATCAAGTAAAAGAGTATAATCAGGCCCATATTCAATCGGGGTCAGTGCACTATGTATCATTGGATCACGGAACAGTTTACCGCCCTACAAAAAACCCAAAATATCAAAATCTCTGAGCACTCCAAGGCATTTAGACATGCCCTTCAACAATCAGCTCAAGGTACCTGCGGTCGCAGTGGATTGATGATTGATCCAACTATTTTAGTATCAACGCAACCCACTTGGTTGCAAATTAGGTTTAACAATAAGCCTGGGTATGCATTATTTGAAAACAAACCCTACCACATCCGTTTTGCAGTCAATCAACCGATCGTAACACCTTTAACATTTAAAGAAAATTTGTCTAGTGAAGCACTCATAAATCTCTACCAATTATTCCCCTTTGAACCAGAACCGTTAAAAACCAGTATCGACGAAGAGCTCAGTACCTTAACCGCGGCCCTAGATCAACGAAAAACACATAAGTTATGCCTGAATAGTAGTTTACTGCGTGCCTACTTCAGCGATTCCACTCTGAACGATGCACCCTTGATTGATTTTTCTGACATAGTCCTTATCAGCACCAAGGATGAGAAAAAGCCCCAAAATATCCATGAATTTATTCACGTATTCTTATCACAAAACCCACTATTTGCCGATCTGCCAATTATCGTAGAAAATTCTGGTACGTATGCTTTATATGGAAATACCAATGGAAATCAATGGCGCTTTACCGAGCTCGATCCTAATCTCATCAAGCAACTCCGCTTGCACATTCAGTTTCGCGATACCGCTCATCTATTAAAATATGAGTCAGAGCACGTCCCCCTGTATGAACATATCATTGAAAAACAAGCACACACTCATTTTTCCACTCAACCTCAGCAAGTCATACAATTAAAAAAAATACTCAATGGATTATTCTATTTTGAACAAGCCTTAAAATCTTTTGAAGAATTAAAATTAATTAGCCTTGCCGTTGGAATGGATGGGCTTAAAATGGGCCTTAATTATAAGTTCGGTTTGAAATTGTCTACCGGTAAATTTAACACCGTTTATGAACATGCTCACGCAGCATTGATGTCGTTTTCTCATTTAGATCAGTATTCAACACAGAGTTTTCAAGAAGAAATATTGAGTTTTGTCTACGCTTTGAATCAATTTCAGCAATACTCTGAATCCAATCCCCACCCTAGCCCTATTGCACCTGAGCATCAAAACAACTGGGCTTTTCAATTTGGCCATGCTGCTGGCTTTATGACACGATATATCTACGATCCTAATGGTCAGTTTGACTTCCATGTTTTGAGTCAATTGTCCGCAGATTTTCCTAAACATATCGACACCATCACCACGTTGTTAAATACCCATATGTCAGCAACCCCTCAATATGCACCCAATATCAATGCACAACAACTCAAGGCGTTACAAAAAGAAGCCACTAAACTCTTAAATACTCTAAAAAACACGCAAGCCACATCAAGTTTTGCTCTTAATCCACTTTATCAAATTTATCAAATCATTAATTATGCGTTTCTTATACGCCAAGTGATTATTTTATTAGACAGCACAGTCACCCAAATTGGCTTTTTGAACCATGCCGGGCAAAAGTCGATTCGAACTTATCTGCAGATTTTGAAATATCAGTTATTCCCCAGAATATTCGCCCTAACAGATAAAATAGAAATTGAGTTGATGTTTGAACCAGGTAGCGTGTCTCACCCCTTGATGCAAAAAATCATTGAGTATTACGCCGTTTTAATCCAACAAACTGAACATATCGCAAATTTTTCCTTCATAGGTCCTGAGCTTTTAACGGTAGAAGACCAGCAGTTTTTAAATAAGCGCCGAGCTTTATTATGTGATTTTATGAATAACAGCAAAAAAAATATTCTAAAAATCAAATTAGCCAAGACTGCTGCTGATGATTTCTTTTCAAACGTCCCTGGTGATCAAGCCGAGAGACGAGCTCTCTATGCTATGCTTGAGCCTCATCTCAAACAAATCTGTCCTGAAGCCCATAACCACATCATCAATGCAATCCAGGATGCCAACGTCCCTGTCCTCTTTCCCGGACAAGGCTTAGTAAAAAACAGATTGTCGGCGTATTTCACCACCCTCATTGAAACCGAACATTTGCGCTTAAAACAAAGCGGTGCAGTGATCAAAGCCATTGTTGATTATAAAGAATTAAAATTTCTCCCTTACCATGCACGCGTAGGCTATGACATTGCATTACTGGCTATCAAGGGCATTAAGAATCCCCAAGATTTATCGATGTCTCAAGAATATCCCATTTTAATCCAACAAAAGATTAATGCTGACACCAAATATATGGTATACGGTAATACGGATGGTACAAAGTGGGCGTTGACGCCTATAGAAGAGCAGTTTATCCCACAGTCTATCACCAAGCAGTTTAATCGACTCAAACCGCACCAATCCAAACAAAATCTCAATGAATTGTTCTTATTGCGCTATCATAATAAACATGATGCGTTCTACCAAGAATTGAACCTCAATAAGGCCCATACTTATTATCAGTCTCAGTTTGATTGTATGGAATCAGATTGTTTGACACCTACACATGATGGCATAAAGTCCTTAAAACCATGGGCAACCCATATCGATTGGCTTCGCAAACAAATTCTGCCCCAAAAAACCAACTTACAGATACCAGAAAAATCCACTCAGCCCATCATTTATCTTGACCAACGCAATACCCAGTTTCGCGATCTTGACACATTAACAGCAGATCAAGCTTTTATGCTCCATGTCTGGTACCAGGACAAAATAAAGCAGTACAAACAGGCCCGAATCCTCTTGGATCGTTTTAAAACGCTCTTGGATCAGTACTTTGCCCACAACGACCAGATTGTTTTTGTACCCCAATTCAAACTTCACCAAGAATACAAACGACTGTATCATAGACTGCAACCCTATTTGATCGGCATGCGTAATTTTCCTGAGTTCGATCAAAAAATGGTTGCAGCCCTATCCTTGTATCCTGATAAACATCCCTATCCAAAACTCACGGTTGAAGAGTTCCATGCTTTTGTAGACCCGGTGTCCTTAAACACCGATAAAGAGCGTGTCCAATTCTGGCAAAAACGATCAAAACATGTGTTAGCGTATGCAAAAAAAGCACTCCTGGCAGAGCATTGTCAGACACCTCTTAGCCTTATGCCTATTCAACCTGATAATCCAAGGGCTGAATTTATTTTTCAAAACAAAAAAATTTCTCAAACCATTACAAAGTTTATTGTATCTTTAAAACAATGGATTCCTTTATTAAAAACCCAGATACAAACCGAATTACAAGCTCAAACGCAAGGCACGCCATATCCAGACATTTATGATCGCAATCATGCACTGGCGCAACCACCCTTTGTGTTGCTTTTTAAGCGAATCTTTAATGCGTTGTACCATATAGAGCAGATTGCAAAACAGATGGAATCTTTAAAAGTAGCTAAAAACACGACAATTCGAGACGCCAATATCAATAGTCTCATTGCTCTATGGCAAAATCATGGGCAATATATACAAAATATTATCCCGCAATTATATTCCGATCCCATTATTGCAGCGGTCAGCAAAGATTTTCAGCAACAATATGAAGCAGTGATTCATATCATTCTGCAACTCCTACAACCCCATGCAGCCGATGTGACTCATGTTCGTCCGATGAACACCACAGTGAAATCCTCTGGATTGTGGTATACCTTAAATTCTTTTTATATGACCCCACCGCATCTTTTGGCTTTGACGGGACAAAACGACCCCAATATGGGGCATACGATTTTCCTCCAAACACAGTACCAAGAGACCATTCAACACCCCGTAGCAAAAAGATTAACTTTGATCCAACAAGATAACCAGTACAGCATTTACAGTAATGGCACAGGACATCAATGGGCATTAAGAAAAATACCCTTAGAACTCATTCAAAATTTAAAGATTGATTTTACGGCTTCCTCGCTGAATTATGATAAGAAATACCAACCTTTATATGATTATTTGATCAAAGAAGAGTATCATACAACTGACGTTGATGACCTGCAAACAGCGGCTAAAAAAGCAACAAGCAATATCGAATACATCATTGAAAACTCTAATTCATATTTAAAACTGTTCTTATCCAGTTGGATGATTTATCGCTTAAACTCCGAGATACGTCAGAAACTACAAACATTTGCCCAAACCACACAGCTGGTGGCTATGAGCCACTTGAATACCATGTACAGCGATTATTTCACACCTATCCTACTAGAAGCAGATCGTTGGGAACACTGCTTAGGATTAATATCTGGCACTATCAGTCGCCCAATTCAACAGATCATTGATGAATGGTATCAAGGATTTATTTTCCCCTTAAAATTAAAATATCATGAAAAAGAAACATTGGTTTGTGAGCATGACTCTATTGCCAAACGCTTAGATGCTGAAACCACACGCTTAAACCAAGCCGCAACTCAACTCAAATCAGTCGTATCGGACATGACTCTATTACAAGTGTTTATTGTAGACTTAAAAAAATACCATACACTAATGAATAGTCAATCGTGGATTAAAACCACACCGCAGCTTCCGACCGAGTTAAAAGGCGTGTATACAACGACCATCGTTCCCTTATTAATAACGCATCAACAACAGTGTAACGCGCTGAATAATACGCCGGATTGGATTAATAGCATTGCACAAGAATTAAGTCCAGCACAATCAAAAGATATCGAAGAACAAGTCAATGCCTATATGGCTTATTTGACAGGTATCAAAGCCACACATCAACTGGCTTATTACAATTCTCTTGATAAAAAACAATATCTCACAGCACTCAAAGCACATGATGAACAAGGCTCAAGATCGCAATATCGCCGCTCGTATGGCAAGCAGTTATTCAACGCTTATCTTGATCACCTTCCTCGTCGTAAATTAAAGCTGTCTAACAAGCTGATTCATCAGGAGTACCACCGTGAACTTCGACAGCATTTCATCCAACAACAGCAGGTGCTACTTGGTGGCGTTGAAGCACAAACGGACATGGATGCCTATCTGACATCCAAAATAAAACATTTAGAAGAAAATTTTGAAAAACAATTTCTTTCTAACTACCAACGGTTGGATAAAATTCAAACAGCTGTTGAGCAATTCCAGAATTATCTCCAGCGTGATAAAAAAATATTGCCCTGCATCAAACAAAGTAAATTAGAGTGTCTGAATGCCATGCATGCTATTTTTGAAGATACAGAGCATGCCGAAGCTAAAAATATCACCACTATAAATACTCGCTTAAACATACTGATAGATATGATAAATCACTCCGAGACAACCTTACTTGCACCCCAAACAGCAACATATACTCATTGTTTAGATTGGTTGCTAGACTGCGTGATCTCGTTATTTACGGCCATAGGCCTGTATACACCCGAGCGGCAACAACGCTACATAGACTTGGTGCGTGTATCACGTACCAAAGAGATTCAAGCTCAATGGCTGCCATTTTTTACAACCCCACAGAAACCGCAGAGAAGTGTCATTGCCACACCTGGTGGGCCAGGATTACCTCGCCCACCGTTCTCCTAAATCGCCAAAGAAACGATTGCGTCCAGGAGATTTTTATTATTAAATCTGCAGTTCATGAATGAATGAGGATGACATGGTGCATACACCGTTACGATATAAAATAGGACAAATGTTGATCATTGGCTTTGATGGAACGCACATAGATGCGGACTCGCCCATAGCCCTCTCGATTCAACGAGATAGGGTTGGCGGCGTTATATTATTTGATTACCATTATCAAACGCAACGTTTTGTCAAAAACATTCAGAATCCAGAACAAGTCACACAACTCAACACAACGTTGCAGCACCTTAATACCCAAGCTCATCTTCAGCATGATCAACCCTTGCTTCCTTTGATCATTTCCGTAGATTATGAAGGTGGACAGGTCAACCGCTTGAAGGAAACCTGTGGGTTTCCAAAAACCATTTCTGCCGCTGAAGCAGCCCAAATGTCAGAGGATGACGTTTCAAAAGCGGCTGACGCCATGGCAACCACTTTGCAGCAGTTGGGCTTTAATTTGGATTTCACACCTGTGATTGATGTGAATATAAATCCGGAAAACCCCATTATTGGAAAATTAGATCGTAGTTTTTCTTCTGATCCCTACAAAGTGGCTGAATATGCCCGGCTCTATGTCAAAGCGTTTGCAAATCACGGCATTCAATGTGCCTATAAACATTTCCCGGGACATGGCAGCTCATTGACAGACTCGCATTTGGGTTTCGTAGATGTGACCGAGACTTGGCAAGAACAAGAGCTTATTCCTTATCAAGTCTTGCTCAAAGAGCAACTTTGTTCTATGGTCATGACCGCCCATATTGTGAACCGCGATCTCGATCCTTCTGGTTTACCGGCCACACTGTCACACCCTATTCTCACTGACATTTTAAGAAAAAGGCTGAACTACACCGGCATTATCATTACAGATGATATGCAAATGAAAGCCATTGCCGATCACTATAGCATTGAAAAAGCCATGACTTTGGCGATTAATGCTGGAGCAGATATGCTGATTTTTGGCAATCAACTCAGTGCCACACCTCAAGATCCCAAGTTTCTGATTGATCATATTGAATCACAGGTTTTGGCCGGCGTGATTTCCGAGGATACCATTGATCAAGCTTATGAAAGAATTGTAGCCTTTAAACAATGTCTATAATCCAATCTTTCCAGCAACATCATATCGTACAGAAAAAAAATTGCGATGAAAGATTGATCTTAAATCAAAAACAAGTATAATTTTAATCCAAAATCATGGGGGATTGATGAAAAAAAACGCTATACTAGGGTTACTTAGTCTAACCTCCATGGTGCTAGCATCTGCGATGGTGAATGCACGTACGCCGGGGCATGCCTGTGAATATTTGCTCATTAACATCAAGAATGACACGCCCTTCAATTGTTACGTGATCAAAAGAACCTTGAAAAATGGCGGCATTCAACAAGCATATGTGTATAAAGTACCTTCAGGCACAACAAGTAGAGCTTTTGATCTAGCAGAAGGTTTTGGCGGCATCAATATGACTTTAACTTATGAGTGCAATGAGGGCCGTAACATCACATTTAATTCAGTAAAACCGGCTTGCATTAAAGGCGATATGATAACAGGCACCATACTATCCACACAAAATATGGACGCAACGTTCTCTGTGACGCCAGGAAGCTATTGGGCAGGAACACCTGGTATCATTAATTGGACATTTTATTAATGAAGAAATATATTGTATTGTTTCTATGTATCCTTTCCAACACAGGGTTTGCGGCAATGAGGGATTACCAATGCTTGCACTTACAAATCGTCATCAAAAATAAAACTTCAAATACCTGTTATTTGATTGGCCATTCTTCCAAAACCGCTCCTATTTATTCAGACAAGGGAGATTTTGTTTTCAAGATTCTTCCAGGTGAAGAATCCTCTATCCTAGATATCCGTTCAGGCTCTCCTTTTGTCAGTCCCAGCATGGAATTAGAATATGAATGCGGTGAAGGTCGAACCATTACACTACATTCAGAAAAAAACCTGTGTGGAAATGACAATACCACCACTGCTTTTCTAACTTCTGCAGCTAATCTAAATGCGAGACATGAAACAACCCCAGCAAACTATTGGTCGAATCAGCCGGCCAGCGTGCATTGGACCATTTTTTAGGCAAAATAGCTTGCATACAATTTTTCTCCTGCAGTTATACTTTTTGAAAAACACACCCATCAAAACACCTGTGGACAATCATTCAATTGCTGTGGTGAGGCTATCAATTTGATCAAAGCGATTTTCAAAGTCTGAAAATCATGCCGACTTGGTAAAAATCATTGATGACGAGGCATTGCCACAGTGGAAATATAGCAAATCGGAAGATATGGCTCATGTGACTTATCACTTTGAAGAAACTTTAAGAAAAATAGCCATATGTTTAATAAAGCAAGGTTTTAGAGAGGACCATATCTCAATAAAAGCACACCCGAGAAGGTAAAACGCCAATTCTAATCATTAATAAAATATCTCATATGAGTTTTACATAGTCGCTGGCGCTTAATGTGGTCAAAAAAATAACAGTTCCACATTCCAGCAGCGGGCCGTGTTTTGCCTTGAATTTGATCAATAAAGCTCTGTTGGTTTGTCTCAGATTAAAGCCAAGGATGGCAGCATATCCAGCTGATTCAGTGTTTCGATCATTTTTCATTCGACTGAGGCCCAATTGTCCGCCACGCTTAGCATGACCGATTAATGGTTCAATACCTGCTCGCCTATTGGCTAGTTGTTCTGACTCCTCTTCTGACAGCACAATGTTTTTATTCATTGTATTGCCTGGAACTTGTATGCCAATTTGTTTAATCTTTCTTTTGACCAAAGCTGTTACATTTGTTTGACTGTAGGTAACTCTCCACGTCATCCCGAGCGCAGCGAGGGATCTCCTGTCGTGTGGCACAAATTTTAAA
>CAZVEH010000057.1:0-13920 GCA_964625775.1 uncultured Legionella sp.
TCTTTTTTCAAGTGTTTTTTCATTATTTTTATTTTACAAGTACCACACGACAGGATCCCTCGCTGCGCTCGGGATGACGTGGGGAGTTACACTCTTTCCGATTAATGACCAAATTAAAAACAGAAACGAACAAATAGATCGAGTTTTTGCGTAAGTCCTAAGAGAATTAGCCAAAGTCGAGTAGATGTATTTGGCAAAATCATTGATAATACTGAAAATCATTTTTCTATGCGTGATCATGAAAATCAGTATTATCGGTTATGGCAATATGGCTGCTGCGATCTGCAAAAGACTATTACTCTGCGCAGAGTACGAATTATTTGTGTCGGCTCCATCTCTTGCTACAGGTCAATCACAACCTCGTTTGCACACGCATTCTTCTAATATCGCAGTCCTAGCAGAAGCGGATGTGGTCATCCTTGCGGTAAAACCCAATCAAATGGCCGTGGTTTTAGAGGAGATTCGCTCAGATCTTCGACCTAATCTTTTGCTCATTTCCGTAGCAGCAGGCCTTGGTTTTGAATGGTTTCAATCTTATCTGCCCGCCAATACACCTTTGGTACGTGCTTTACCGAACCTTGCCGCTGCTTGTGGTCAATCCGCAACTCCCTTGGTTGCTAATGCATGGGTATCACCTTTGCAACGCGATCAGGCCGCTGCGCTATTCCAGTACTGTGGAAAAATAACGTGGGCGCAGTGTGAACAGGATCTAGATGCTTACACCGCACTCTCTGGGAGTGGCGTGGCCTATGTATTGATGTTTACAGAAGCAATGCGTCAGGGCGCTATAGCCTTAGGCTTGCAGGAGGATATTGCCTCTGAATTTGCCATTCAAACCTTACAGGGTGCAGCCAGCCTAGCGGCATTGCCAAACCAAACTTTACGTGATTTGCAAGAAAAAATCACCTCTAAAGCGGGAACTACTGCAGCAGCACTTGCAGTGTTTACCAAACACCAACTCACTGATATTGTTTTGGCTGCTATGACCGCAGCTGTAGAACGATCACAAACTTTACGTAGTAAGGAATAACATGTCTGGATTACTTTCTGTAGGCTATTTTCTGGTAAGCGTTTTATTTGGGATGATCACCTTCATTCTATGGGCAAGATTTGGATTGCAATATTTTCGGGTCAGTAGTTTACACCCCATGAGCAAAGTCATTCATCGCTTCACCGATCCCATCATCCATCCAGTGGCAAGTATTTTACAAATCAGAGTCACGCGCACTCAACGATTTGATTGGGTGTGTTTTGGGATTTTGGTGGTGGTGGAATGGGTCAAATTTCTTATCATCGGTGCAATCTATTTTGGACATGCCAGTTTATGGACATTAACCCTCATATACACCGCAGCTGATCTGATCATTCAACCTTGTGATTTGCTGTTTTATGCCCTGGTCATCCGTGTCATCATGAGTTGGGTCAACCCTAATTGGCAACATCCTTTGGCCAGTGTGTTATATGACATCACTGAACCCATGCTACAGCGTATACGTCGACATATACCGCATATCTCTGGGTTTGATATCTCTCCCTTTATCATGATGATGATTTTAAAAATCATCACCTTATTTGTCAGCGCATCTTTGCCTTTTCATGTGATCTGATCACCCACTGTTTTGCCATCCTGGCAGGCGGAATCCATGGCTCAAACATAGATCCCGCCTGTGAGGTGGCAGCGGCACGAACGATAAGATTGGTTTATAGGCCTAGGCCTCGAGAAGGAACAAGGCCCACATTACTTCGAGAAGTCTGTTCATTGTAAGTTTGAAAAAAACCAAACCCTACGGCTGAGGCACCCAACATCATGGCCGCGCTGCTAAAAAACAAAGCTGTACCTTGTGTAGCCATAGCCAGACTTGCCCAGCCCAAAACAAATACCAACGCACCCCATTGTGTCATTGGGGTTTTCAATGAGGCACACAACAGCTGAAATGATGAGGTTACCCCAGGTTGGTTGGATCCTTTCACACTACTATGAGATTCACAGATAGGATGATCTTTGCGGCTAGGCTCTGTGGCGATTGTGACACGCAGGGAAGTTGTAGTTCGAGGTGTTGCAGCTCTATCAGGGCTCTTGAGAATAGATCGACCCGGAGTTGATCGACCCGGAGTTGTGGGTGTCGTTTGTGCTGATCTTGCCGCCACTGAAACTGAATATAGTGGATCTTTAAGAGGCGTAAAATGTGAAGTTTCGTATTGCATAAGCCTAGCTGAAAACTCATCCTCCCCATTGGGCGTTCCAGGGCTACCCATGCTCTTTAAAAAATAAGGTGTACCCGTAACAGAGTCTCTATCCATACATCATCCTCTTAGAAGGAAAAAAAATATTTTTTCAAATGAATGACGTACGTTTCGTGTACAGCAAAAATCGCTGTGCTGCTAGGAGATCCTTCGCTTGCTCAGGGTGACGATGCATCCAAGATCAGGGTGAGTTAATCATTTAAGATCAGGATAACGGAGCCTTCGATCTCGCAATAACAAATCATTCGAAAATTGAATTGACTATACTGTCGGCCCAAAAATAAATCAATGTATTTTTTATAACAGCATGTATTCTAATCATGTCTTAAAAATTTTGACTAAATGCACAAATTTAGGTATAAAGTCACTTTTTAAAAACCATAGATGGGATGATGAAACACACCGTAGGATTTGTAAGTTTGGGCTGTCCCAAAGCATTGGTTGACTCTGAACGAATCATCACCCAATTGCGTGCGCAGGGTTATGAACTGGTATCTACATTTAAAGATGCTGGTGTTGTTGTGATCAATACCTGTGGATTCATTGATGCCGCGGTCGAGGAGTCGTTGGATACGATTCGCGAGGCCATGCAAGAAAATGGTCGGGTGATCGTCACCGGCTGCTTGGGTGCAAAAGCAGACATGATTCGTAAAGCCTGTCCCGATGTCTTACACATCAGTGGTCCCCATGCTTACGAAAGTGTGGTACAGGCAGTCCACGAGCATTTGCCCCCGCCAACAGATCCGTTTACATCATTGATTCCACCGCAAGGCATCAAATTAACACCACGCCATTACGCTTATTTAAAAATTTCCGAGGGATGCAATCAAAAATGTACTTTTTGTATTATTCCAAGCATGCGTGGTCGCTTACAAAGCTACCCTATGACACAAGTGCTCACTGAAGCCAAACGTCTGAAAGAAGCCGGGGTCAAAGAATTGCTGGTCATTTCGCAAGATACCAGTGCATATGGCGTAGATACCAAATATGAATCGGTTGTTTGGCAAGATAAAACACTGCGAACCCGTTTTTATGATTTATGTGAACAACTGGGACAAATGGATCTTTGGGTCAGACTGCACTATGTGTACCCGTATCCGCATGTCGATGAGATCATGCCTTTGATGCGCGATGGCTTGATTCTCCCGTATTTGGACATTCCATTACAACACGCTAGCCGACGAGTATTGCAAGCCATGAAACGTCCCGCCAGTAGCGAAAACACTTTGCAGCGTATCCAAAATTGGCGCAGCATTTGTCCTGATCTCACCATTCGGTCCACCTTTATTGTGGGATTTCCCGGGGAAACAGACGCGGAATTTGAAGAGCTGCTGACCTTTCTCGAAGAAGCTCAACTGGATCGTGTGGGATGTTTTCAATACTCACCTGTGGAAGGTGCCAAAGCAAACGACTTGGCTGATCCTGTGCCAGAAGCCGTGAAAGAGGAACGCTACCATCGCTTTATGCAAGTACAAGCTGAAATCTCGTATCGCCGCTTACAAGCCAAAGTCGGCAGCCAGCAAACAGTACTCATCGACGCCATCACCCAGGATAAAATCATTGCCCGCAGCAAAGCTGATGCCCCAGAAATAGACGGATTAGTCTATATAGAGCCATTCGCACAAGCACAAGTAGGTAGCCTGATCACTGTGGATATTACCCAAGCAGATGATTATGATTTATTTGGGGTTAAAACCTGCCCAACTACGATCTAGAATTGTACCGGACAATCTGATATACTTCGCGCGAAAATCGATAGGGTTATTCGTCCTTGTAGGAGTGATTTTGTCCCATTCGTCTGGCCGTCATCATACTGGTGCTATCTCAGAGTCATTACAATCGTGGTTGGTTTGTCTGACTGCTGGGTTGTTTTTTTTCTATGAATTCTTTCAGCTTAACTTATTTGATGTGATTAATCCCAGTTTGTCCATGGACTTCCATATTCAAGCTGTCCAATTAAGCTGGATGTCTAGTGCTTTTGTGTGGGCAAATGTCTTATTTTTATTACCCGCTGGTTTTATTTTAGATCGCTACCCTGTACGTTGGGTGATCCTATCCGCCCTACTGTCTTGTATCATCGGTACATTTGGCTTCGCACTCACCCACTCTTTTGTTTGGGCAGTGTTTTTCCATGCCCTTACTGGTGTGGGCAATGCCTTTAGTTTTCTATCCTGCGTGGTATTAGTCACCCGGTGGTTTTCTCCTCAGCAGCAAGCCTTTGTCATAGGCTGCATTGTCACCATGGCTTTTTTGGGCGGCATGATGGCACATACGCCCTTTGCATATTTGGCCAATCACTTGGGTTGGCGTTCAGCGATGTGGGTTGATGCATTTTTGGGTGTATTCTTCCTGATTTTAATCGCATGGGTTGTACGCAACCCCAAACAATACAAAGCTCGCTCCTCTTTATCCAACACCTGGCTCAAGGACATCAAGCATTCTGCTACGAATCCTCAAAACTGGTTGGCCGGAGTTTATACAGCATGTCTGAATTTGCCAATCATGGTGTTGTGCGCCCTTTGGGGCGGTAGTTATCTCATGACGGTGCACCACATTGATGTATTAGTGGCATCTAATATTGTCAGCCTTATTTTCTTTGGGAGCATTATTGGCTGCCCTCTTATGGGTTGGTTATCTGATAAACAACGTCAACGTAAACCTATTATGATTGCTGGTGCGTTATTGACTGGGCTGACTCTTTTTCCGTTATGTCTCAAAGTCGAACTATCCACATATGAACTGTCCTTGATTTTCTTTGCGCTGGGCTTATTTACCAGTACTCAAGTCATTTCTTATCCATTGATAGCAGAAAGCAATCCTGCGTCTAATACGGGTTCTGCCACAGGATTGGCTTCGGTGATTATTATGGGCTCTGCAGGCTTAGCACAAGTCTTGTTTGGGTGGCTGATGCTGTATCATAGTCATCTTCATACCGTTGATATCAACGATTTTCGCTTTGCATTCTGGATCTTTCCAATCGCAACTTTCCTGGCATTGATTGCAGGTATCTTGCTGCAAGAAACAGATTGTAAACCTTTAAAAACATTGGAGTGATAATGGACATAGTGCATGACTATCAGAATGAGTCAGCTACTGGAAGAGCACGATGGTTGCCTTGGTGCATTTGTTTCGCTGCGTCTTTATTTTTCTTTTATGAATTTATTCAAGGAAATATGTTCGCATCGATTGCCGACGATATCATGCGTGATTTTCATATCCAGGCAGACAATTTAACCTATTTATCCAGTGTGTATTATCTTTCCAATGTTTTGTTTTTATTTGTGGCTGGGATCACATTAGACCGATTTTCAGCCAAAAAAACCATTCTAATTGCCATGCTGTCTTGTGTGATTGGTACGTTTGTTTTCGCATATGCTCACTCCTTTACTTTGGCTTTGATATGTCGCTTTGTCACTGGAATTGGTAGTGCCTTTTGCTTTCTAGGACCTATCCGTATTGCTTCACGTTGGTTTCCTCCCAAGCGTATGGCCATGGTGACTGGGCTGATTGTGACCATTGCAATGACAGGCGGTATGTTGTCACAGTATCCATTGACAAAATTGGTACTTTATATTGGTTGGCGATCTTCCATGATTTGGTTAGGTTGGCTGGGACTGTGCATCCTGGGCCTGATGCTGGTCTTCATCCAAGACAAGCCAGCCACAGATACCTCGCAACCCAGAATTGGTATTTTAGCCAGCGCAAAAATCGCATATCTCAATCCTCAAACCATTCGTGCTGCAATGTATGCAAGCTTAATGAACATGGCAGTGGCGGTATTTGGTGCCGTTATGGGTTCTCTGTATTTGATGCAACGTTTGGACATCACCAAAGAAAAAGCATCGCTGATCAATTCTATGATATTTTTAGGTGCGATCATTGGCGGTCCATTGATGGGATGGATTTCAGACAAATGGGGCGTACGGATCAAACCTATGAAATACGGTGCACTGGCTTCTTTGCTCACCGTTGCGATCATTCTTTATGTGCCACTGACCTACGCTCCTATGTTGATCTTATTCTTTTTATTAGGGTTATTCACAGCGTCACAAGTCATTTCTTATGCCCTGGTTGCAGAGTCCAGCTCTTCGGCCATCACTGCTACAGCCGTGAGCATTGTGTCCATTTTAACCCAAAGTGGTTATATATTGTATCAAAATATATTCAGCATCTTATTATTGCGTCATGGTGATATGCGCATGATCAACGGTGTACCTATTTATTCTCTAGGAGACTACCAATACGCAGCCACCATTTTACCCCTAGGATTGATGGTAGCCTTTGCTATTTTATATGGCTTGCGAGAAACGAATTGCCGCCGTGCAAAAGGATAAATAATGACCCTGCCTCGTGTTTGTATTCTGCTCATGGATTCTTTAGGGATCGGCGCTAGTTTAGATGCTGGTTTGTATGGAGACGAAGGAGCGAACACATTTGGACATATTGTAGAAGCATGTCGTGACAACAGAGCCAATCAAGAGGGCTTACGATCCGGCCCTTTACACATCCCAAATTTGGCGCGTCGAGGCTTGTATCATGCTGCTGTGGCCAGCTCTGGATCAGATGTGTATGATTTGTCAACATTGGCCGAGCCCGAGGGCTATTTTGGCTATGCTGTGGAACAAAGTTTGGGCAAAGATACGCCCAGCGGGCATTGGGAAATTGCGGGTGTGCCAGTGATGTTTCCTTGGGGATATTTTCCAAAAGAAACCCCATGTTTTCCACAATCTTTGATTCAAAATTTGATCCAGCAAGGGCAGATCCCCGGTGTTTTAGGCCAAATTCACGCATCTGGCACCGATATCATTAACCAGCTCGGCGAAGAGCAGGTTTTGAGTGGATGCCCAATTCTTTACACGTCTGCAGATAGCGTGTTGCAAATTGCCGCACACGAAGAGCATTTTGGGTTGGAACGTCTCTACGCCTTGTGTGAATTGGCACGTACGTTGGTCGATCCTTTACACATAGGTCGAGTCATTGCTAGACCTTTTGTCGGCAAACCGCAGGCGTTCAAACGCACTGGTAATCGCCGTGATTACGCCACCCCGCCACCCAAACCCACCTTACTTGATTATTTGAGTAGAGCAGGTCGAGACGTGATTGCCATTGGCAAAGTCAGTGATATTTTTGCTCATCAAGGGATGACCCAATCCATCAAAGCAGATGGGAATGATGCCTTGTTTGATGCCACAATTGCTGCCATGCGTACTGCAGCACCTGGTAGCTTGATCTTTAGTAATTTTGTTGATTTTGACTCATCGTTTGGTCATCGCCGGGATACGATCGGTTACGCCCATGCCTTAGAAGCGTTTGATGCACGTATGCCAGAATTGGATGCTGTGCTCAACAAGGATGATTTGGTCATCATTGCAGCTGATCATGGCTGCGACCCTACCCTACCAGGTTCTGATCACACCCGTGAACACATCCCCGTATTGGCTTTTGGTCCCAATACACCGAGTCGTTTTATCGGTCGACGTGATACCTTTGCCGATATAGGTCAAAGCATTGCCCAGTACCTGTCCATTGCTCCTTTGGATTTTGGCAATTCATTTATAGTGGACTAAACATACGTCTGGAACAAAGTAGATAAAGCCCGCTTTACACAAGCCTACCCTACAATTTAAGGCCAGACCTCCCTGCTTTTGATTAAGTACCCATCAATGACTATACTGATACGTATACGTCTTGTTCGGTACATTCTATGCCTAATCTCCTTTATGATGTTTTAGGAGTGCAAAACGATATCGAATTATTCGAATTTATCTCCAAAAGGCTGCTGTCTTTTCTGCCTCAACTGCGCAAAGATCAGGGTGCAGATCAGTTGCTGCCTGCTCTGGTTTCAGTATTGAAAGAACGCGTCGGCTTGATCTTAGAAGGACTTTCTGAAAAAAAACTCAAAGAATTGCAGCAGAAATGTCTTGAAGGCATCCCTAGCATAAGCGCTAGAATGATCATCGTACCCGATATTCAACACACAGAGTTCGAGTTTGATATCGGTGATACCCTAATCACCCCCTCAGGGGTCTATCAAATCAATCTCCATAAACAAGCTCAAAAAACACTGAATCAAGACCCGATGTCATCATGGGTGCATTTGATTCCAAAGACACAACAAAGCGAGCCTGTAGTGCTTGAGATGGATGCAAATATACAGCTTATTGCGGCGCTCAATCAAACAATGAGGCCGATCAATACCTCTTTATATCTGTCACAGGACCGCCATAGGGACGAATATATCTATTCAACCGTCACCGCAGCATTACTCTATCTTGCAAAAAATACTGAGAAGGAACTAAACTCTAAGAAAATACGGCAAAACAATCTGATTTTAAAAGCTTTGCGCTTTAAAACCGAAGGTGAATTATTGCAGGATGTCATCTCAACAACTCATTCCGAAAATTTAACTCAAAAAACCAGCAAAGAAACATCGTTGAAACAATTTTCTGATGCGGAGCTCAAAACTATACTTGAACAATGTGAACACTGGATACCGCTGTGTTCCCCCCGAATCATATCATGCCGAGAACTTCCCCCGGAGCGAGCTATCCACAATGGTGATACGTTTTTATTGCCAACCGGATTGGTCCAGATTCAAAAAAACGCCGCTGGTAAGATTTTAAAACATCACGTTCTTAATCAACAACAAATCATTGCTTATGGCATGGGTACCTATCTGCCGCGAGAAGGTCACCCATCTAGAGTTTTTCAAGATGATCACATCTTGCCAATGACGCTTAATCCTTTTTTGGCAAAGCACCCAAAGGGGCTGTATATCACGCAAAAAGACTACCTGTGTGAGAACGTCACGCAAAACCTGGCCAAGCTTGTCAAAGTAGAACAAGAACAACGTGCCTTGGCACATAGCCATCATCCGTTTTTACTTTGGTCCTCAGTGCACACGCGGAACATTTCACGATCTGAGACAGATGTAGACCAAGCGCTTACCACAAAGGTTCAAAAAAAACCCTCCAAAGAAGTTCATCCAACCCAAAAAATATCTACCAAAGCATTGAAAACGTATGCTCGTAATTTTGAACGTTTTAGAAAGAACATAGCAGATCATCCACACTCTACCTCAATTCAAAATACCCAGATCACCGCATTGCATGACAACACAAATGAGCCTCGTAGCCGGCAAGACATAGAGCATGCCATGGAGGACATCAAGAATCACTTAAATGCTAGCATCGAACCCAATGCCTATAAGCTTCAGAAAGAGCGTGATACCATTCAGCTTTTCGATTCGAAACAAATCGTCATGGAAACCTCATCAGATACAGTAACGATATTCAAACCCCTGATGAAAAATAGCAAACTGACTCCCGCAGAAAAAGCAACATTATTTTTGAAAGCCTTGGGCATACCACCCTTGAATGGCAGAAATTCAATTGAAATTTCAGGCGGCAATCGCACGTTAAGAACAGCGATTCAAGAAGCATTCGATCATTACTTAAGCATAGAAAACATTAAAGAGATCCCGGTAAAACCACAATCCCTGCGTTAAGAGATGCTAAATCATCCTAATCCTAAAAAATATTCTTATAAATCTCAAAGTGTTCTTCGTTGGTCAACACATTAGGATGCTCAATGATTTTCAGTAACGCACCACCTAGAATACGATTCAGATCTTTGGCATGCTGATGACCAGAAAACGCCAAAATTGCGGCTACGGCCAATATCAGCAGCGTACAGCCCGTGCTCAATCCTATGGATGTAGCCCCCGCAACAAAGGTGAGAATAGCCGCAGCGATGTAGCTCAGACCCTCAAATGTACGATGTTTTTCTATGTGTACACCCAACGACACAACCTGAGTTTTAAACACATCTGAGGATATTTGTGCATGAAGATATTGATGGGTAGCTCCTAGAATATTCGCCAGATCATCTAGGTTTTTTTGATGTCGAATCGATTTTTTAAGCTGTTTTATAATGTGAATCAAGTGATCCAGATCAGACTGCAATGTTTTGTCCAAAGGTTGCATCGCGTTGAGTTGCGTTAATTGCAACAAAAAGTAGCGCTCATCTAAAACCACTGATGTTTGGGTTGTGAAAAAACCCGCCATAGAATTCTTTATAAGACACCAAGCCATTATAGACTCATCATCTAGAGCCAAAGCTAGGCCATTATACTTAAGTGCCATAACGGTCTCCACAACAGTGAAAGTCCTTATTATAACACAAAAGGGCATATTGTTAAATAATTGACAAACAAACAACTATTATTTATCCGTTTTGCTCAACAAAGGAACTAAATCAGGTCCGCGATAAATCAAACCCGTATACACTTGTAACAAGTCCGCACCAGCGGATATTTTTTGTTGGGCAGCTTCTGGAGTATCCACGCCCCCTACGCCAATCAAGGCGACGTCATTACCCACAATTTGCCTGAGCAAAGCCAAACACTCTGTAGAGCGCAGCAACAAAGGCTTGCCACTCAAACCTCCTACCTCTTGCCCGAACGGTAAGTGCTGAACTGCGCTGCGCATACAGGTGGTATTGGTGGCAATGATGCCATCTAGTTGTTGGCTTTGAATCACGTCCGCCATTGATTTCAAGGTTTCGTCGGTTTCATCAGGCGATATTTTAACCACCAAAGGAACATAGCGTGCATAAAGATCCGCCAAACGCAATTGCTCTTGACGCAAGGTACGCATCAAATGCAAAAAATAGGCTGTTTGCTGTAATTGGCGTAAATCCGGCGTATTGGGAGAAGAAATATTGATGGTCACATACGATGCATATGGATACACGCGATGTAAGCAATACAAGTAATCCTCTTGCGCTTGATTCAACGAGGTTTCTTTGCCTTTACCTATATTGATGCCTAGAATTCCTGAATAATGCGCTTGGGTGATGTACTTGACCAAAGCATCTACCCCTGGATTGTTAAAACCCAAACGGTTGATCAATGCCCCTGCTTGTGGCAGTCGGAACAAACGTGGTTTTGGATTGCCCAGTTGTGGCCTTGGGGTCACTGTTCCGATCTCAATAAAAGCAAACCCTAGTTTTGCCAAAACATCGAGGTATTGTCCTGATTTATCAAACCCCGCAGCCAATCCTATTTTATGAGGGAAATGCAACCCCATCACCTGCTTTGGATTCATAGTTGGTTTTTGAAAATATCCTGCTGGCACACACTGCAATAGCTTCATTGCACAGGTATGAGCACGTTCCGGATCAAGCAAAAATAACATGGGTTTTAGCAGTGAATATATCAAATTGATGTCCTTATGAATCCATCACACTTTAATCTGACCCGTACTGGTTTACCTAGAGAAGAGATACCGATGTTTTGCGTCCATCTTGTTTAATGCTATACTCGCCATATTACCCTTATTTTGCAAGCACTTATGCGTATTTCTATCCGAGTTTTTTTCTTAGCTGCTTTATTGTGCTTAAGTCATGTTACGCATGCAACGGATTTGCAAGGTTTGGGTCAAAAATGGTCTGATACCATGATCACGACCAAAATAAAAACACAGTTTACAAAAAATAAAAATCTAAATCCCTTGAAAATTTCTGTGACCACCAAAAAAGGGGTTGTCACCTTAAAAGGACATGCAAAAAATAAACCCGCTTTTGTGGATGCTTTACGAATTGTCACCAGTACTAAAGGGGTACGCTCCATCAACACCACTGAGTTTGACATAAAATCCGTCAACTCTGCTTTCGCAGATGCCTATATCACCGCGAAAATTGAAGCAGCCATTTTAGAGTCTAAAGTCTTCGATGACGAGTCAATTCCTCTGGTGGGCATCAATGCATCGACAACCAATGGTGTTGTCACTTTGACAGGCACGGTCAAACATAAACGATCTATTGTAGCTATATTGAAACGAGCCGAACGCGTCCATGGTGTCAAGAAAATTCGTTCTCATTTAAAAGTTGACGAGGAGCATCATGACTAAAACTGAGATCTTTCTATGAAACCTACTGTTTTGGTCATCAGCTGTGAACATGCTGTCAACAAAGTCCCGTCAAAGTACGCATCGCTGTTTGAGCGAAAAAAATTGATTCTCAAAACTCACCGTGCTTATGATTTCGGTGCAACCGAGATCTCAACACATCTGCAAAAGAAACTGGATTGTGATTTGGTACAAACCAAAGTAACCCGCTTATTGATTGACTGTGATCACAGTTTACACCATGCAAATTGCTTCTCTAAATTCAGCAAGAAACTTCCTGATGCAGAAAAAAACAACCTGATCGAAAAATACTATGATCCTTTTCATCAAGAGCTAAAAGATATTATATCGACTCATATAGCTAAAAAACAACAGGTATTGCACGTCTCCATCTATACCTTCATGCCTATCTTAAAAGGATTATTTTTGAACACTGGCCTGGGCGTATTGTATGATTCACATCGTCATGCTGAAAAGGAAGTGGCACGCATCATGCATGGGTTGTTGTTACAAGAACCCCCCGCTTATAAAGTAAGATTAAATTACCCTTTTCCGGGTACACATGATTATGTGTTGCAATCGCTGCGAAACTCTTTTGCAGAAAGGGATTATTTGGGCATCAAATTAGGCATCAATCAAGCGTTGATTGCCACACCACAAGAATTACATGCTGTATGTAGCACGTTGAGTCATAGCTTGAATGAGTTACTTGAACTACTCTGATGAGTCAGAGCTAGCATTTAGGACAAACACCATAAATGTTTAAGGCATGACCTGTCATTTTAAACTTGGCTTTGGCTGCAATTTTATGTTGGCGCGACTCAATGATTTCATCCAAAAACTCCTCAACAAAACCACATTTAACGCAAACAAGATGATCGTGATGCGTTTCTTGGCGCAATTCAAATACCGAATATCCACCTTCAAAATTGTGGCGATCAATCAAGCCGGCTGCTTCAAATTGGGTTAATACACGGTACACCGTTGCTAAACTGACCTCTTCACCGAGATCAATCAAGGTTTTATAGACGCCTTCTGCACTTAAGTGATGTTGATTAGCCTGTTCAAGAACTTGCAATATTTTCAATCGAGGTGTGGTAATTTTCAACCCTGCTGATTTTAATTGTTTATTTTCTAACACCCGAGCATCCTCACAACGATCTATGAATTGAGTTTAAGAGTTTGCATGATACAATGCGCTACACTCTAATTTGGCTACTACTATAAGGCAAAAAAATGCGAATGAAAACCGTTCTTATCCTAATAAGCATTATTCTACCACTAACTCATTGTTTATCTTACGATTTCTCAAAAAGAAAAGTTCAGCAAGGCAATATTATATCTCCGGCGCACATCAAACATCTGCACTTGGGCATGAGTAAATCTGATGCGGCTATCCTAATGGGGTCAAGTTTGATCAGTCCCATGTTTGATCTCGACCGCTGGGATTATGCTTATACCGTCCGCAAAGGCTCTGGTCCTAATGCGGTACGCCATATCAGTTTATATTTTTCCAATGATCGTTTGGTTAAAATCGAAAAGAAACTGTAAGTATTTGCCTGAACAAGCATGCTCACCCCCCAGGGCAAGCGCATCTAAATAAATATAGTATAACCAGTGTGCCTACGTTCCTCGCTTTATGCGCGGAATCCAGTTTCAATCTCGAATCAAGATCGCCTGGATACCGTGCATAAAGCACGGTAGGTAGGCGAAAAAGATGGTAACTCCCCACGTCATCCCGAGCGCAGCGAGGGATCTCCTGTCGTGT
>CAZVEH010000058.1:0-13427 GCA_964625775.1 uncultured Legionella sp.
ATGAAAACGGTATTATATCCCATAACTCAGTCATTTAAAAATCAAATTACTATAGCATAGCGAATTGCGGGACGGCAACAACAGGCTCTGATCACTGTGGAATACATATTCTAAAAAATATGATGATCACTTGTCTTGTTTAGCGTCGAAACCCCGCAATTCGCTGCTCTTCTTGCGGGCTACGTTGATCAATGGCGGTGCTTAATGATTAGGTACCTACGACTCTCATTAAGTTTAAATTTAGATGCGTTTGCCCTGGCTATTTGGGGGTAGTCATTGCAATAAACGCTTATCAAATTATTCCATTGTTTTTGCATACCTGAAATTTCCTAGTACTATCTTTTACCAACGGATTTTTGGCCATTGGTGCGTTGGCGGAAGATAGTTGGTATGAAGCAATCAGCAATGGCCATTAGCTGACGCATTTTAACCATTCGCTGGATGTGCCATGTCCTACACAGCAGTTGCCTCCTCCTTTATCGGTGCAATACCATTTATCGGTGATGTTAGTGCCATTAAGATTGCACACGCAGCTATTCATATGGTTCGAGCATTTTCGGTGGGCATGCTCCCCACAGTTTAAGGGTCCATTAGCCCAGCTAGTGTTAAGTACCGCGAGCAGTATAAGAGACAGAAAAACGGAGGGTGTTGGCGTATTACCCGCAACACGTGATTTTCTCAGTATTCCGAAAAATTTTTTCATGTTGATCCTTAGGTTATGACCAGACTATCATGTCGGGCCGTCTCTACCCGTAAGTTATTTGTAACAATATTGTCTTGCTGTGTCATTTCTGTCCTATTCAACATGGCGTCGAATTTCCTTAATATCGTTTTCAATGGTTTTGCAAATCTTATCTAAAGCCAAATGGCTTAAGTTTTTTTCAGAAAATGGATTTTGTAACTCAATTCCGATTTGATCGAGCGAAAAAATCGCATAAGAGACGATAGCGGCAATCAATGGGCTGAGAAATAAAGACACATTGGCTAATGCAAAAGGTAACATCACTAAAAAAAACAAAATAAACCGCCGTGATTTTACCGCCATCACAAAGGGCATCGGTGTTTTTAGAATACGTTCACATGCCCCTTGCGCGTCAATAAGGTGCCCTATTTGCTCTTGTGCGCGAAGAAATGCAAAGGAATCCAGTCCATGATGGTTACGTGCGATTTGCAACTCATGCGCAATCATCGACGCTAGTATCATTGGACGATGCATTGCCTCTTGTATCTGTTGTCTATTTTCCATACCCAGAAGGTGATCGAGATATTCTAGCTGTGTTTGATTTCTTAAATTATCCTTCATAAGATAGGGCAATGCAGAAATCAAATTGGTCATTTTAACCAGCCAACTCTGTGCATCTGGATGGGTGTAATTGACTAAAATAATGGTTAGGTTTCTGCTTTGATTGACGATATTACCCCATAATTTTCTCGCCTCCCACCATCGGTCGTAGCCGGCGTTGACCCTAAACACAAGGATTAAGCCCATAATTAATCCGCCATATTCAAAAGGTCCAATAGGTAAAATGGCGGACGGAAAGAAGTAACATAGATAGGACACTAAGCAAGAATAAAGAATACTGATCGTTACTTTTTTGATGACTTTTGGTGTGGCAGAGCCTTTAAATGCAAGGGCGGTTTTTAAAAAACTTCGATATTCAGGCTGGTTTTCTAATTCTTTGTGTTGATTCATAGTGTCTTCGACTCGATAAATGGGAGGAAATGCATGAGTTGCACATGAAGCTGCTTTATATGACCCAATTCGTTATATCGCATGAAAGCATAGAAAATAACTTAAGCTCAAAATAAACTGATGAAAAAATTTATGATACCGGTCATGGTGCCTCCGATCATTTGCATGGGTTTTTTAATAAAGCTAGGTTTCTTTTGTACTACATCTCTTGCGTATGTATCTGCATCTGCCATGTGGTTCTCCAACGAATGAGTACAGTCAGGGTAACCGCATGAGTGAATTAATTTGTGTCACTTAAAGCAATACATCGTCTTTGCGAGCTATAGCGAAGCAATCCAGATCGGTATTTCAATTGAGAATCGATCTGGATTGCTTCACTTCGTTCGCAAAGACGAAGATTAGACTAATATTCATTCAGACGTGATCTCACCCTGTGAGTACAGTATTTTGCTCGAATCGAGTATACAATATTTTTTATGATAGTTGTATGGCTTGTTCATGGTATCGAGTGCTGTCTTCTTGCAGAGGCGCTGTCTGGGGTGCGTGGATCCCAAAGGTTTTTTGGCTGAAGTCGATACGGGCGGCAATAGACTCTCGACCTTGTTGTTTTGCACGAGCCTCAATCGCGCGATAGCGATGTAAAGCTCCTTCACGATTGGCGATTTGGATATTTAGTCCAGGGCGAGCATTTAGTTCCAGCATCATCGGCCCCTGTTCTTTGTCTAAAACAATGTCCACACCAATATAACCTAGGCCCGTGAGCTCATAACAACTGGCAGCGATGTTTAAAATTTTATCCCAATAAGGAATTTCGATGCCATTGATAGACTGCAAGGTATCCGGATGATAATCAATCGTATCATTATGAAAAACACCACCCAGCGTGACCCCAGTAGCAAGATTGATCCCGACGCCAATGGCTCCTTGATGGAGATTGGCTTTTCCACTCGATATTTGTGTGGGCAAACGAACCATCGCCATGGCTGGATATCCTAACAGGGTGATGATACGTATATCGGGTACGCCCTCATGACTGACCTGCGCAAATACAGGATCGACAATCACGCGTCGCTCAATGATGGCATAATCGGCATGCCCACCTAGGCTATAGGCGCCAGAGATCAAGCTAGAGAGATGGTAGGAAATATCTTGAGTCGTTAATAATTTACCATTGATTTGACGATAGCGACCGAATACACGGTTGGTGATCACCAAAATGCCGTCCCCGCCCGCACCATGTGCTGGTTTGATCACAAAATCAGAATAGGGCTCTAACAAAAGGTCTATTTTTTTAATTTGATGTTCTGTTTCAATCGTTTCATACAAAGTGGGCACAGCAATATTGGAGTTCATGGCCAAACGCTTGGTTTTTAATTTATCATCGACCAAGGGGTAAAGCTTGCGGCGATTATAGCGCAACACAAAGTCGCTATTGCGTTGGTTAATACTCAAAACACCTTGGTGACGGAGACGGCGATACAGATTTAACATGCTTTGACCCGTGATAGTGCATTGAAACGAAATAGTTCGAACAGTCGATACCCTCGATATTGGCCAAACCATAAAATAAATGCCAAGAGAACCAACAAAAGCTCTGGAAAGGCAAAAATCAAGTATTGCAAGGGTTGATAAGACATGGCGAAATAGGCAATCACTGCTGAAAACAGACTGCCTACGCCTGATCGAATGGCGTCGGATGCACCTCTTTCATCCCATGAAATACACATGCGTTCAATGGTCATCGTTAAAATTACCATTGGGAACAATGCGGCTGATAAACCGGATTCTAAGCCAAGATTTTGACTGACGACGGAGATCAACAGCATGAGTAATACGACAACGGTTAATATGGCTGCCAGTCTTGGGACCAACAGCAGACGAAGTTTTTCTAAGTAAAAGCGCGCTACCAAACCCAGAGAGACCAGGAGGCTGAATAACGTCACACCAAGAATGACGTGGGTTTCTCTAAAAGCCAAGGCAATCAAAACGGGCATGAACGTACCAAAAGTCTTTAGTCCAATAAAATTACGTAAGAGCAATATGATGAATGCCCCTATGGGTAAGGTGAGTAATATTTTGTAAGTTTCTTGGATATGAATAGGCAATTCTAGCGGTGAAAATCGTAATAATTGCGATTCCGTTTGTAATCCATGCGTTTTGGCGATACTTAAAGCGTTGATGGGGGTAGGCGAAATGGTTAAGGAAAATTGTGCTTTTTTGCCCCCAATCACATCAAACATGGGTGCATTACCATATTGCCAAGCTAAGAAATTCTTAGGGAAACCTGCGGTGCTGGTTTTGGGGTTGATATACAACCATTCTTGGCCGTTATATACACCCAGATAAACGCTGATATTGGCTCTTTTCTGCTCTGTTAATTGAACGCCCTGAATAGGGATGGCGGGAATTTTGGCTTGATTCAACACCAAAATTGCGGCATCCACCAAATGCGTATCATCAAAATGATTGCCCACCAAGAGTTTGGCATTGCCAGATTTTTTGTTCAATTCCGTCAAGGTCGCTTGAGCAAAGGTTTGGATATCGGCTGAGAATTCCCGTGCTTGTTTAATAATGGCGGCAACGGCAATTTTTTGATTGTCGTCTAGTGCCATCATTTTATTGTGCGGGGGTTTGGTGAGCACGGGCGGGGCATTATCTGTTTCACGCACAATCGCGCGATAATACAACGATTGCGGCTTGGTTGTGGGTCGTCTTAAAGACCACACAACTTGACGATTATAGCCATTTAAAGCCGTGGTGATGCCATAGTTTTGTGCAACAAAATATTCATCAAGAATTGTGAAGTTTGGGGGGAGGTAAGGAATGGTAAAGCTGGCTTTGAGCGGTTTATTATTCTCGGCGATAAAGTGTAAATTAGCTTCAATCATCCAACTGTTGACGTTTTCTGAATCAGTTAACGGCACATCAAGCACGTGGTGACGGTAGAAAAAAAGACTTAGTCCAATGATGATTAAAGCTGTGATCAAACTATAGATATGCTTCTGTGTAGAATTCATGATGCTGTGGCCTTGGTCCCATGGGTTGTTTTTTGCGCAGATAGAGTGTATTTTTTAGCTGGATCAATCACACCATTGAAAGCTATGATGGCTTCTCTACCCAGCAGCAAAGGATAAATAAAGCGTTTTCTGTTGGTCAAATTCACTCGAATCATGCGTTCGGTATTATTCAGGCGAATAGGCATTAATACAACGGGCCGTTTAATGGTTCGGCGCATCAAAGAGTTGACTTGACCTTCACCCGTTCTGACTTTAATTTGAACTTTTCCCACATACTCACATTGAAATGCAATGTCACCTTCTTTACTGGGTACGATAAAACTCAGATACGGTTTGCCGTTGACTCGAATTTCACTGATTTTCACCGCATTCAATGATGCAGATTTTGCCCCTGTATCTAATTTGGCGGACAGCGTCAAATCCTGCTGGACTAGAGTTGCTTTTTCAATATACCCATAAATTACTTTTGAGTCGTTTGCCATAGCTTGTCCGGCTAATAAAGACCAAAAAAGAAAAAATAGCGTGAATAAACGCATTCACTCTCCAAGGCAGATTTTAAGTATCATCAATCCTAGCAGATTTTATGCACAAGTCCCAGTATAAAAAGCACTAAGGCCCTATGCAAGCACTGGAATTTCTTAAAAAACACGCCAGGAAGATTATTTTTGCCAAATCTTACCTTAAAATAAGCCTATTTGTCTCAGTTATTCTCTATGTCGGGTGGTTATCCATCCTTCTGCAGACATAGTACAAGTGATTTGAATGTGATTGCAACTCTATGGGAGTTATTGTATAATACTGCCACCTCTTAAACGACATGATTGTGGTCGTTGATGATCAAAAATAGATCCTTGTTCTTTATGCAAGACGGTGCGATGTGTCCCAGCTTTTTATGTAGGGATGCTAAAGAGTCGTGGTGTTTTCTGTTGTTTGATATTGCTGGAGGGATGAATGGCTGGCAATAATTTGGAAAACTCATTGCTCCAAGCCCCTTCATCACCAAGCCTTCATTCCTTGCGTTATCAAAATAATTCTTCTCATCCCCCCGCTAGTTTTTCATTATTGAGCTATACCGCCGCAAAATGGCGGGATGCTTGGACAGCTGTCGGCTCTTATTCTTGGAATGCCGCTGTTGCCGTCAATGACACCGTTGAAGCTGCCACAGATGGCATGCGGCGTTTCATCAAACCCTATCATGAATCAGGCATTGCCTATCGAATCTATGGTGTTGCTGATGGTATTAATCTTATTTTTAGTATGTTTAATTTGTGGTATTTGTTTAAACATGCTTGGCAGTGCAACCTTGACATTTTAACGCCAAATGAAATCAAAGTTGCGCTTGCAGAATTTCACGCGGCGGAAAAAACACTCGAGGGATACATTTCTACTGTTATTTTGTTCGCGCTTTGGGTGATCTTTTCGTTCGTTGGAAGTACTTTTGTTGAAAAACAAGATCATCCAAACGTGAAAGTATTTGCCTTTTTATTGCCTCATGCACGCACAGTACTCAAACAATTAAAATGGACTTTTAAAGGACTACGTTCGTTGTTTGCGGTGTTTTTGCACTACGGCATTGATCAGACATGTTTAATCAAACTGTTGTTTCCTATGGCTGCGGTGATAGGTTTGATGGCTATGGTCAATAGCGTGGTATTACGTACGATACGTGATACGCGAAAAAATATGGTGAAAACGAATATTGATATCAACAAACAAATTGTTGAGAGCAAATCTTTGCTACACCAATTATCGGAAATGCCAAGTTCTTTTGAAGGATTTGAGTGCTCTCTCGTCTTGCTGGAAAATGATGATTCAACCCTGAAAACTTTGTATTACATCAGTGCAGATGGCAAGCCTACAGAGCTTAAAATACCAGAAAACTTTGATGAAAAAGTAGCACAGCAACAAACCATAAATCTCCATGCCAGAATGAAACAGCACCTGAATTATGTATTGACTACACAGCATGCAGTCTCAACCCAATCAGAAAATAATTTGCCTATAAGACTTAGTTTTATTGCAAATAAATCTTCAATTGATATATTGGCGTATCGAAACTCTTATGTATGTTTTTCGCATGCAGAAGATGTCAAAAAGCATGGGCACTTAGCCTATATCGACGGAAAGGGCAATGTCGTTCAACACGAGAGCAGCGCGAAATTTCATGAAACTTTGTTGCGTACCCAGGAAAATCCAGATTTTTTACGGCTCACTGCAGAGCAACTGACCACCATTGTGGGCGAACAAAGTGTGGAGGTTAAGTTAGGGCATGCTTACCAAAGATTTACTGCCCGTCGCGACACATTTCTAGGGTTAAAACAACCACCAGACGAGGCAAGTCAGCAAGAAATCATTCAAATTCAAACTCAACCTAGAAATGAAGCATTTTTTGCCTTATTTTCAGCAACTGCTTCGGCGCTGTTTGATGGATTGTATTTTTACATCTACGCCTTATCCAATGTTATAGAGATGTTATCCCCCACAATGGCTTTATATATGCTAGGAGCAACGGCAGCATTATTTACGGTCTGTGTGATCACGCGCTTAGCTGAAGAAGTCGAGTATCAGCGGCGACTCGATGTTTCAATCCTTCGCCCTAAAGTTGAGCTTTCTAAAATAGATTGCACGATTTTACATCAGCAGTTAGAGTTGCTTATGGACATACAGTCTCTTAAAAAGAGTATTGTGGACACCCCAGAGTCCTCAGACAATACTTCACTACGGGCAACGCATAAAAAATTACTAGAGTTGGAGCAACGGCTTGATATTGGGGTACTGAATAGTGCTATCGATAATGAACTTTTTAGCAATAAACCTATTTACGATCAAGCACAATTACAGACATTAAGAGAGTTTTTTAATTCGCCTCAATTTCAAAAGTCCATTGATGACCGAAAAACACAGCTGGAAGGCCCCGATGTACCACACATTATCGAAGGGTGTGATGATGTCCTGCTGACCAAATTATTATGGGACAAATTGCGATGCTCCCTTGAGAGTGGCAAAGATTTGCAAGATAAATTAAGAACCAATCTGAGAGGATCTTATTGGGCGGCAGCTATGACAGGGTTGCAAAATGGTTTGGCGGTACAGGGTGCGCTCTCTAGTTTTGCTTTTATGGTGTCTACTTTGCTTTATGGATTGCAGTCTCCACCTGTTTTTGCCATAGCTTGCATGGCTGTTGGACTCACCGCTGTACTGCTATGTTGCGCGCAAGCTTTGGTGAGTTATCATTATTACCGACAGAAGTTTGATCAAGACGAACGTGAATTTCTCAGAGAATTTCCAGCAGAAGAGCTGGAAAAAATGCGAGGTAGTAACGACCCACTTATTGAAAAAAACTCAGACAATCTTAGAAAAAATATCGAGCACAATAAACATTTTACGCTTGAAACTCGACCCGATTATGTGGTTATGGAATGGGCGGAAATTCTTCGTTTGCTGTTTTCGGGCTGGATAAAGGGCGATAAAGCAATGGTCGAGCTTTATGCGCGGTTGTTAGATCATCCTAAAGATAGTTATTTGCCTTTGATAGGTTCGATTGTTTTTGCTATCGCACTGGCCTTGAGAGCTATTGCAAAAGGCTTTGGTGCAGGTAGACCGGATGATGATAAAGCAGCCTCTAAGAAGCGCTCGCCGTTTATAGTTGGCGGGCTTACGTTGTTTGATGACGCCGGACGCCGCTCTAATGTGACGGAGGAGCTTGCCTCTGCACCTGCTTTACTCGCAGTGGCTGTATAATTCGGGATTTAACGTAGGATCATTGTACATTTTAAATTGATGATAACGATAGAACGTGCGTATGTGCAGAGTCAAATCTTTGAGTAACTGCCGTAAACAAGATGTCAAATGTTGATGTTGAGCATGTAGTATTTCTAGTTTTTGCGCACAAAGCTGACGATGCGCGTCATCGGCTGTTGGGCGAACTGCTTGCACAGCCATGTGATACGATTTAAGCGATAAAATGGACAAACGATCAATCATCATGCCGGGTGTTTCCGAATGGATTGGGCAGTTTTCTTGATGAGAGGGTTTTAGCGTATGTGCCAGCCATTCATCCATGGCTTCCATACGATTATTGCGTTGTTGGTTGAAATGATCAATATCGCGTTTGGCATGGTACACAAAACTATGTCCCATATCTTCACGGCGCGCCCGATCTTCTGCTCTCCATAATTGAAAATTGAAGCTATGGTTTTCTTCTACCAGTTTTAATAGGCCATCGAAGCGTAACTGGATGTCTCCGGTGCTCCATTCTTGGATGGTGTCTCGATGTAACTCGGTAATGTCGTTGATGAGGGTATCAATATTCATGAGATTTTAAGTAGAAAAAAGAATCATTTTACCCTTTTTTATGATGAAAGCCCAGGATTTAAAAATATGCTTCTCAAATCACAGCACATTTCGTTGTCGAACCACTTCAAATAAACACACACCGGTGGCTACGGAAACATTGAGGCTGGACACGCTGCCTAACATCGGAATAGAAAATAACCCATCGCAACGTTCCCGGGTCAAACGACGCAATCCTTCGCCTTCAGCGCCTAGAACCAGCGCAAGCGGTATTTTGGCATCGAGCGCATAGAGAGAGGTTTGTGCCTCACCTGCCGTACCATAGACCCAGATACCGCCCTGTTTGATGGTTTCAATCGTACGAGCCAAATTAGTGACGCGTATCACAGGTATTGATTCTGCCGCGCCACAGGCTACTTTGCTGACTACGGGGGTGATGGGGGCGGACTTATCTTTGGGGATAATCACACAATCTACGCCCGCAGCATCTGCGGTGCGTAAGCAAGCACCTAAATTGTGCGGATCGGTGATGCCATCTAAAATGAGCAAAAAAGGTATGCTGGTTTTTTTCTCAAGAAATGCCATTAAATCTTGTTCATGGTATTGCGGCAAGGGACTGGCGATGGCGACAATACCTTGATGCACTTCTTCAGGAAATTTCAGCGCCATTTTAGCAGCCGAAAGCAGCAATACCGGAATGGAGCGCTGTGCCAACTGCGATAAAACATCCAGCATGCGTTTGTCTTGGCGTTCTTGATTCACAAAAACTTGCTTGACGTTACGGTGTGGGTTGTTGAGTAAGGCTACCACAGCATGTAAGCCGTAAATCAGTTGATCACTACTCATCTAAAGGTTCATCCACTACCGGTTCAAAATCAATTTTGCGCTCATTCAAATCGACGCGTGCCACCAACACAGTCATGGGGTCACCTAAGCGATAGGTATGCCCACCGCGCTCGCCGACCAGGCGATGTTTGACCGCATCAAAGGTATAATAGTCGGATTTTAACGAAGTCACATGGACCAAGCCTTCTACATAAACCTCATTCAGTTCTACAAAAATGCCAAATCCCGTTACAGCAGATATTTTGCCTTGAAAAGTTTGGCCAATTTTGTCTTGCATATATTCACACTTCAGCCAGGTGACCACTTCGCGGGTTGCTTCATCTGCACGCCGCTCGGTCGCAGAACAATGTTTGCCTAAACGATTCATATCTTCATCGCTGTAATGAAAGGTGTCTGCGGGTTGATTGTCAATCAAATGCCCAACTGCGCGATGAATCAATAAATCAGGATAACGGCGAATGGGTGACGTAAAATGGGTATACGCTGAATACGCTAACCCAAAGTGCCCATCATTGGATTCAATATATTGTGCTTGTCTGAGAGAACGTAACATAACGGTTTGAATCAAGTGTTTTTCAGGTTTGCCGTCTAATTGGGCGAGCACGTTTTGAAAATCTTTGGGGGTAGGTTGCGTGCCGCCTAAAAGTTTTAGGCCAAATTCACTTAAAAACTTGCGTAAGCCCATGATTTTTTCTTCGTCAGGCACGGGATGCACCCGATAAAGCGTCGGAATGTTGGCTTTTTCTAAGAAATCAGCTGTGGCGACGTTGGCAGCAAGCATGCATTCCTCAATCAAACGATGCGCATCGTTACGAATCAACGGTTTGATGCGTTGAATTTTGCGGTGTTCATCGAATTCAATTTGAGTTTCTGTGGTATCAAAATCCATGGCGCCACGTATTTTTCGAGTTTTTTGTAACTGGTGAAACAAATCCACCAATGGCTCTAAAACGGGCCACAGATCGGGATGTTCCTGGTCGGTATGACCTTGTTTCATCCACTCGCCTACTTGATCGTAGGTCAATCTTGCTTTGGAATGGATGACGGCACGGAAAAATCGAGAGCGTTTGATATTGCCATCGTCGCCAATGCTCATCTCAACCACCATACATAGGCGGTCTACTTTGGGGTTTAAAGAGCAAATGCCATTAGACAAAGCTTCTGGCAGCATGGGAACCACTTTTCCAGGGAAATACACAGAATTTCCCCGACGAGCACCTTCTTTGTCTAAGGGCGAGTTGATCGCAACATAATGACTGACGTCCGCAATGGCGACGAATAATTGAAACCCACCTTTGGGTTTGGCCACGCAATAGACCGCATCATCAAAATCTTTTGCATCAGCACCATCAATAGTCACAAAAGGCAAATCACGTAAATCCGAACGTTTTTCAAGATCTTTGGCTTCTACTGTTTGTTTGATTTTTGCCACGGCAGCCAACGTATCATCGGGCCATTTGGTGGGAATGCCATGCGCTAGAATGGAGACTTCGATTTCCATGCCTGGGGCCATGTGTTCGCCCAAAATATGGATGACTTTGCCAATCGCTTGTGTTCGCTTGTTGGGAAACGCCAAGATTTCGACCAATACAATTTGGCCATTTTTTGCAGACAGAATGCTTTCTGGAGGAATAGAAATATCTTGGGTCAAACGTTTGCTATCGGGCACCACAAAATGGATCCCATGTTCGGTGAAAAAGCGCCCAACGACCGTAGCATTGGCGTGCTCAATGACTTCGTGAATTTTACCTTCAAGGCGGCCACGTCGATCAACCGATGTTTGAAAGGCCAGCACTGTGTCACCATGCATCACGCCACGCATTTCTGCCGCTGAAAGCATCATGTCTTCGCCGTCATCTTCCGGGATAAAAAACCCAAATCCTTCCGGATGTGCTTGCACCGTACCGCGACGTAAATTAATACGATTAAATAAACAAAAGCGACCACGGCGATCTTGCATCAATTGGCCGTCGCGCAGCATGGCGCGTAATCGAAAATTGAGTGCTTCTTGTTTGGGTTCTTCTTGAATCGATAGTTTTTTGATCAGTTGGTTGCGAGACATGGGACGACCAAACTCCTCCAGAACCATCATGATATATTCACGACTGGGGATAGGTTGGTCGTATTTTTCGCGTTCCCTTTGATGAAAAGGGTCTTTAGGATCTTTGTTCACGGTTCACCACATATTAAAATAGTCTTATTGGGGGTCTAACACAAACCCTTGACGTTCAATGTAAGCTTTTAATGGAGAGAAGTCCATATTTTCACCAGCCCAAAACACACCAGACTTATCTGTAGGAATGTTTGAGTTGGGCCATTGGCAAATAGCCAACACATCGGCACAAGAAATTTGTTGTTCATGACCAGGCTTAGATTCAATGCATTTGAGCAAAAACGATTTGCTGGCATGATTGAGCACCAGAGCAGACCATTTACCCATTTGCAATAAACTGCTAAATCCTGCTTGCGCCCCTGGATCTGTGGCAGGATGCGTGATCCAGAGGTCATTGCTGGATAAATTATGCATCATGAAAAGGGTTGGTTTTTTATGAGCAAGGTCAGGAATGGCATCATGAATGACCAGGGGCACACATCCTTTTGGATACATCTCCTGTGCCGTTGTGACCATAGGAAGCGCACATAATAAGATCAGAGACAAAAATTTCATTCCATACTCGGTATAGATAGCATTGAGCCTACAGCTTACCATGATAAGTGTGGATAAAACAGGTGCTTTTTTGCCTAAGTGCCCTGATTTAGACACGGCGCTTAGGCATTTTTATGGGGTTCCTATTCGATGCGTTTGCTCCCAGTCACGGCGCAGGCAGATAAAATTTATCACGTATGTACTATACTTAAGATCATGTGATCGGGTATTTAGGACGTATATAGTATGAAAACACCAGAAAATATGCGGGAAGATGTTAACACTTTGATTCAAGCTCTTACCGGTAGTACCCTACCAGGTGCCCAGGCTCTTAAGAGCGAATTGGACAGCGCTTGTCACGAAATAGACGAAAAAAAGCTCAGCCTGGATTCAGCGACCAACGGTTTGTTTGATAAAAGAGACGTAAATCCTCAACAAGAACGTGAGATTAACGCTGCGTTTTCTAGCGCATGTCGCAGGGCTGTTATGGCGCATAAGACTGAGGTGATGCAGTACAAAGGTTTGGATAAACTCAAATCTATGCTCAATAGTTTTGCTCATAAGTATTGTGGTTTTGAATTGTTCAAAATAAAAGCAAAAGAAATTAAAGCAGATACTAAGCCTGAACTTGAGAATGCACAACGTGCGGTTGAAACGTTTTCTAATAAGATGAAACGATAGTTGTTCTAGGAGATACCTAAAATGCCACGAACCATAAAAGACCTAGTGACTTTGAAAGAAGAGAAGGAGCGTTTGCTGCAAGCCAACCTTGAACAACATGAATCGCTTCAGCGTGAATTTGCTCAATTAGATAATCCAAGGTAACTCCCCACGTCATCCCGAGCGCAGCGAGGGATCTCCTGTCGTGTGGTACTTGTAAAATAAAAATAATGAAAAAAACACTTGAAAAAAGATGTGGTTATGATCAAAT
>CAZVEH010000059.1:0-12234 GCA_964625775.1 uncultured Legionella sp.
GTCACCAAACAGGGTGATCTTAAACAGCTTGTCGCTTATTTGGTGTTTGAAGATACAGAATCTTTTTTTCAAAAAAAAGTGCGTGACTACAAATATAAAAAAGACACATTTATAGCCAGAAATATTTTGACTTCGGATCTAACGATTCAGCTTGATCATGTAGCACTTGAGTGCGTTGAGATTGAAAAATTTACGAGAAGAAAAACGTATAGAAAATTTTTACCAGATGCCTTTTATCAAGAAGATATACATAAAATTCTGAGCGAAGCCAGCGCATTATTGTCTCGCGTCAATAGTTCTGAAAATCATAATGTACATCCAAAGTTAACAGACTTATATGATTTACTGGCTAACCTTTGCTCAATAAATTTACCGGAATATTTATTTCCGAAATACCGATATCCTTCGAGTGGTAGTTTGTATTCGGTGGAAGTATATCTCTGTGTCTACGAACAAAAAAATATTCCGGGCGGCATATACAAACTAGATCCTCAGAATCACTCACTGTTGAGAGTTTCTGCACAAACTCCTAAGGCTAAACAAACCATTGCTTGCGAATTGTATTTGGTGGGCAATGTTACGTTACTTGAACATTTGTATGGTCAGGAAAGTGAAAAATTATTGTATATTGAGATAGGCTATCTTATTGGATTAATAGCTTTTTTAGTCGATTCTCTAGGTATTAAAATGACTTGGAGGAATTTTGGCGAGAGCGACCTAACCGTATTGAGTCAGGTAATGCCGAAGTGGGACGAAAACTGCGCTGTGGTGCAAGTGATATTGAATCCTAAGGACCTCAATTGTTTTGATTTACCAAAATTATTCATTGAAAATGAACAACATTCTTGTTACGTTGATCTACAAACTCAGCAATATACTAAATCTGAGCCTTTAAGTATCACCGGTTTGGGTGATGACGAAAATCTGTTGTATCAAACCCAGCAAACTAGTCTCTGTTTTTTTGAAAACAAGACATCTGTCCCATTGCTAAAAGATGAGCTTATTGTCAGTGGTATCTTCAGTCAGGTATTAATGGAGTTAGGCGTTACCCAGAATATTGGGTTTTGTCCCATAGGGTTATTTGATATCAAAAGCCATGTTTCTTTGCATCTGTTGATTTGTGGTTCTGTTTCAAATGAGCAGATTCAGTCGAAATATCCCTCTACATATCCTCAGCTGCAGTCTATTGAACGTATAAAGTTGTATTTATCGTCAAAATTACCAGCTTACATGATCCCATTGCATTTTGAGATGATTCCCAAAATACCGTTAACTCTTAATGGTAAAGTGAACAGGGCGGAGTTGCCCGAGATAGTGAATCAGCCGGAATTCTTACAGCAAACCATACCGGAAACAGAATACGAAGTTGAATTATCAAAAATATGGTCAGAATTACTGGGTGTTGAAAATGTATACCGTGAAATGGATTTTTTTACGGCCGGAGGCAATTCACTTACGGTGATTAGATTAACAGTTTCTATTATGCAACGGTATAACATCCAAATTCCTTTTTCTGTCATTTTTACCCATCGTACTTTGGAACGCCTTGCTGGTTTTCTTGCCTCCAAGATCGCTGGTGACCATAAACCGTATGCTGTTACAATTAAAATTAACAAGGCTGAAAATATAACCCATGGTTTAGCATCAAAACAACAACAAAGTTTATGGATCGTTGATCAGCTTATTCATAAAAAACAACTATATAATATTTCATTGGTCATGGAGTTTTCGGGGCAGGTTAATTTACACGCCTTAAATGCCGCTATTAATTGTATTGTTCAAAAACATGATGCTACTAGAACATATTTTCAGCAAACAGATGATGGGCTAGTTCAGCTGATACATCCTTATGAAAAAATAACTATTGAGTCAATTTCTTTCAATAAGAACCTATGGAGTAGTATCCAGGATTTTATTAATTACGCCTTTGATTTAGAAAAAGATTTATTGTTTAAATGTGGATACTTGTCAAAAGATAAAGGAGGCCTATATTTCATATGTTTGATTCATCATATAGTTGCAGATGGTTGGTCAATTGGGGTTTTGATGAAGGAAATAGCCAACTATTACAGCTTATTTTTAGATCACAATCATTGTGAAAGTACTAGTTTACTCCCCCTGCAATACTTAGATTATAGTGAATGGCAAAGAGAATGGCAGTGCTCGGAATCTTATGCCAAACAATTGAATTATTGGAAAAATAACCTTATCAATGTGCCTTTGTATTCAGAATTGCCGACAGATTACTTGCGCCCAGAAATACTCGAATTTAGCGGAAAAACCATAACTGGCTTTATCGATAAAAATGCGGTTACTCGTTTGGAAACACTAGCGCGTACTCACGACATGACACTATTTATGGTTTTGTTTTCTGCTTTTTCGATGCTTTTTCATAAATTGACACTTATAACTGATTTTGTTATTGGAACACCAGTTGCTAATCGAGGGAATCTTGATCTAGAGCATTTGGTTGGTTATTTTGTGAACCTCTTGCCTTTGCGAGTCAATTTTGAAAAAGAAGTGACCCTTCTGAATTTATTGATGCATATCAAAGAAATTGTGATTGCAGCTATTGAAAATCAAACAGTGCCTTTTGAAGACATGATTGAAAAAAGTGTTGTAAAAAGAGAGCTTAATAGACAACCATTGTGTCAAATTGTTTTTGTTCTGCAAAATACTGATCCAGAACAATTTTCTGTTCCAGGCGTATTAATTCAAAGGGTTTATGTTCCTGAAATGCTCGTGAAATATGATCTGGTTGTTGAGCTTATTCAAAAGCAAGAGGGCATAGCAGTCAATTACCATTATTCAACGGAACTCTTTGAGTCCGAAAGAATACAGGGGTATTTGGATTATTATCTAGCAGTGACCCATGAGTTTGGTATGCAAACTAAGATGTCAAATAATTTAGCCTCTTGGTCATTTGATGTTAAAAATAAGCCTGAATATTTCTTAAAACAATGGAACCCCAATATTGACTATTTTGCATGCGAAAAGAATATTTTAGATGTGTTCAGTACTGTTTCTAAGAAATTCTCAAAACGACCAGCACTTGAATATGGTGGAACATCAATCTCTTACAAAGAGTTAGAAAAACGGGCAAATAATTTAGCCATATTACTGTCGGACAGGGTGACAAAATCTACAGACACAATAGGACTCTTTTTAGAACCTCATCCTGATATCATTATTGCGATGTTGGCTGTTTTGAAGCTTGGATTAACTTATTTACCGCTAGATCCTAAACTTCCCTCTGAACGACTAAAGTTTATTGTTGATGACTCTAAGCTTAAAGTGGTTATTTCTAAATCGGAGCACAGTTACTTACAATCGATTTGCCAAATGATACGTCTGGATCACTGTGATTTGGACACTGATGTTTCATTTGTTTGTATGCCCGAGTTTGATAATAATAAACCCGCTTATATCATTTACACCTCGGGTACTACGGGTAAACCAAAAGGAGTCGTAATTACTCACTACAGTTTACTTAGACTTTTTTATGCTGTGGATGACTATTTTCGATTTACTGAATCAGACAGATGGTTCCTTTTCCATGCTCCATCTTTTGATTTTTCTGTTTGGGAAATTTGGGGTGCTCTATTGTTCGGTGGCTGCCTAGTTATTCCAACACAGCCGGTTTACGCAAGCATGGCTAGCATGCCTCAATTCGTGCAAGAGCATAGAATAACCATTCTTAATCAAACGCCGTCTGCATTTTATAGTATGTTTCATCATATTTTGGCCGCGGAAGCATACCAACATTTGCGCCATATTATTTTTGGTGGAGAAACTCTTGATATTAGGACAATTAAACCTTGGATAGATGCCACTGAAGGATTACTTCATACCACAAATATGTATGGAATTACGGAAACAACAGTTCACAATACATTGCTACCTGTAACAACAGATACATTTTTACAATTACACTATGGGAATATGATAGGTTTTCCATTAAATGATGTTGGCTTTTACATCCTTAACGAAGATTTATCCCCAACACCATTTTATATGGTTGGTGAAATTTTTATTAGTGGGCCTGGTGTTGCTGCTGGATACCTACATAACAATGATTTGAACAAGAAAAAATTTATACCTAACCCCTATATGTTGCAAATAATTCCTGAGCATAGCCACGCGCACGAAAAGCTTTATCGTACAGGCGATTTAGCGTGTTTTATTCCAGGGACAGGGTTTGTATATAAGGGCAGAAATGACAAACAAATTAAACTGAGGGGCTTTAGGATTGAGCTCGATGAAATCAATCAAGTCTTATTATCCCATCCAGATGTCTTGCAATGTCATACAATTATCAATAACAAACCCGGCGAAGAAAATAAGCTTATCTCATATGTGGTTACTACTTTAGACGCGGTAACATGCGATAAAAAATTATATGAGTTTTGTTTTGATAAATTACAAGACCATATGATTCCGTCAATATTTGTGGCTATGGATGCATTTCCTATGACTGCAAATGGTAAATTAGATGTTTTAGCCTTACCCAAAGAAAACAACAACCATAGATCAAAAAACATTCTGTATGACAAAAAAGTTACAGATGATGAGGCGTTTGTTGCGAGTATTTGGAAGGAAGTTCTGAACATTGATCACGTGATACCTACAGATAACTTTTTTAGATTAGGAGGTAATTCATTATTGGCGGCTAAAGTTATTTTTTTGTTAAAAGAAAGAACAAAAAACCAGTTTTCATTAGTAGACTTATTTAAAAATCCAATATTAAGCGACTTTTCTTTTTTGATGACATCCGCTAATAATGCTAACAAACTGCATATTCCGACGCAAATTGAGAAATATCCTTTGTCTTTATACCAGAAGAGGTTGTTTTTTGCTCAGCGCTTAAGCTTGGATCAATCTGTATATAATGTGCCTTACGCATGCTTGCTGTTGGGTGTTTTGAATACTGATATTTTGCATCAGGCGCTGCAAATTACCGCGTTACACTTTGATCAGTTGAAAATTGCTGTAGACATGAAAAGAGAAGGTGCTCTAGAGCAAACAATATTCGATAATGTTAATTTGAATATAGATGTTTTCAGCACAGACAGTTGTTATTCGGATATTGAAGCCAAGAAATATATGGTGGCGTTCTACGCGCAACCAATCGCATTAGATGTGGCTCCTCTAATGCGTGTTCAATTAATCAGTTTTCCTGATAAAAAATACTTGCTTTTATACTCTCTGAGTCATGTGATTTGTGATGCAGTTTCTCTTGATATTTTCAATCAATTATTGCATCAAATGTATAATGACTTGTCAGATAAAAGACGAAGCGATGAACCTGCTTTTCAATATCTCCGCTACGTTGATCTTGTTCACGAAATCAATCAAATCGGAGAGCAGTTTAAAGCTGATTTCTGGAAAAATTACCTCAGTAATCTTCCGAATTTAAGTACTTTTCCTAGCGAGTATCCGAGATCAACTATACAAGATTATCATGCTGATAATTTTGTATTTCATTTAAGAGGGAGTGACTACGATGCCATTAAGAAGTTTTGTGAAACAGAGGGGCTCACATTTTTTCAATTAATATTTTTTACATTTTTTTTATTATTATATCTCTACACAGATCAAGATGATTTTTGCGTGGGAATACTGGTGTCGAATCGTCATAAATTCAATAACTCTCAGCGAGTTTTTGGAAATTTTATCGATACTTTACCTGTGCGTTTTAGGTTTTCAGACACAAAGAATGTTGAGTCTTTACTTCAAGATTTCATTTGTAATCTTATGGAGGTATTATCACAAGAAAACTATCACTTTGATTCAATAGTTTCCGCATTAAACCCTGAGCGTGATACAGCAAAACATCCTTTTTTTCAGACTTTATTCAATTTTATTTATGAAGGCGATACTTTAGATTCATTGGGTTTGAAGGGTTGTGAAACGGTGAGTCTCAACCCCGTATTTCCTTATTGCAAATTTGATATGAGTGTTACGTGTAAAGATAATGGAAAAGAGCTTTGTTTTGTTATTGATTATGCGACTGCGCTGTATAATGAAACCAGTATGAGTGACTTGATGAAAAATCTGGTTTTTCTTCTACACAAAATACGGCTATGTAAAACTTCATCTATAAGCGACATTGCAGAGTTTGATCCCGAGACAGTACCGGTTTTGGATTCAGTTATTGCATGCGATAGTCAGCAGCTTACTTTGTTGGATCTTTTTAACAATAGTCTTAAACAAGTCGATGCTACGTCAATCGCTATTTATGAGGCACATAAAGTCATTACTTATCATCAACTTGATCAAATTTCTAATAATTTTGCTAGCGTTCTAAAAATAAATGGAATGAACCAAGGAGATGTGATTGCTATAGAAAATATTAAAACATCGGATTTTATTATTGCTATGTTAGCTATTTTAAAGTTGGGTGCAACATACTTACCTGTTGATTTGACTGGTCCGCAACAAAGGATTCAAAGAATTTTAATGATTTCAAAAGCAAAAATATTAGTGAGGTTTAAGGAGACAGAATTAAATAATATAACTCTGAGAACTTTGTTTTTTTCTCAGGATTGCTCTTACAGCTCTCCAATAAAAGGTAGTGAAATAAATTCTGAAATTGGTAAAAATCATTTGGCGTATATTCTGTTTACCTCGGGGACGACCGGAATACCTAAAGGGATCAAAGTCTCGCATCACTCTGTCGTTAATTTGCTAATAGATTATCAAAAACGTGCCAAAGTTACGCCTTTTCAAAGGCACACTTGGTGGACTTCGGGTACATTTGATGTTTCGGTTTTTGAAATATGGCTAGCTTTGGTTACTGGCGGGGAATTATATATTGTTGGTGACGATGTTAGATTGGATAAAATTAAATTGCTAGAGTTTTATCATCAACATGCGATCCAATATCTATATATGCCAAATTTTATTCTAAAGACCTTTGCAGAGCATTGTGAAACTCATGCTCATCTATTTTCAATAGAATCCATATTGGTTGGGGTAGAACCAATATCATTAGAGCTCCTAAAGCGCATAAAAACATTGATGCCTAAGGTGCAAATTATTAATGGATATGGGCCTACAGAAGCCACGGTGATGACAACCTGTTTTACTGTGACGGCAGATAACGTAATGCGCAACCAAATAACGCCCATAGGAAAGCCCATAGCCAATAGTAAAATATTTATCTTAAATCGCCACTATAAAGTTGTACCCAGACATGTGGTTGGTGAAATTTATATTGCCGGTCATTGTCTCTCTAACGGCTATATTTATGAGGAACAAAACCAAGGGTCTTTTATCCGACTTCCCCATCTGTACGATGGTGTGTTGTATAAAACATCTGATTTTGGCAGAGTACTAACGGATGGTAACATTGAATTTGTGATTAGAGCGACGGATTACGCTAAAATTAATGGTTATCGCATCGCTTTAGGAGAGATTGAAAATGCATTACGCCAGTTAGAAGGATGTACTAATGCATTTGTCACAATTGAAAGCTCATCTATTCATGCCTATCTAGAGTTAGCTAATTATTGTGGAAGTTATCACAATAAAATACTGGCTATGGAGACTCGAAAAAAATTAAGAAATATCTTGCCTTTATATATGATTCCAAGTCTTTTCTATTTTTATTCTCACTTTTTGTTAACCGATTCTGGAAAAATTGACAAAAAAGCCACCATTCATCACAAAGACAAGCACGGGTCGTGCGATGAGGGGTTGTTCGTAGTCCCTGATTCAGAAGATTCTAACAATGTCATGCTAACTATTAGGCAACTCTGGCAATCTATTTTGCCAGAAAAAAAATTTTCAAATGATGATAATTTTTTTGATCTTGGTGGTCATTCTGGGTTAGTGATTAGTTTGCATGAATTGATGTTAAAGGCTTTTCCATATAAACAAATAACGATAATAGATTATTTTAAATACGTTACTGTACGTGCTTTTTCTGATTTTATTCAGTCAGAAAATGAACATTCATCACTAAATTTGGCAAATGAGCCATTTCCTAAAAGAAGAATAAAGCGCAAACGCTCTGGAGTAAATAAATCATGTCTCACTCAGAAAATGACATAGCAATAATAGGTCTATCTGGACAATTTCCAGGCGCAGAATCAATTGCCCAATTTTGGCAGAACATTATACTAGGTCATGAGTTTGGTCTGTGTACTTCAAATTCGGATTTGATAGACCCTAATTATATTAATAAAGCATTTTGTATTACCGATGCAGAATGGTTTGATAACAATTTTTTTGGATTTACAGCACGAGAAGCGGAGATTCTAAATCCGCAAATCAGATTATTGTTGCAAACAGCATATCATGCGCTTGAGCACGCGGGACAATTAACCACTTCTAATCGAGATACTGGTGTTTTCGTAGCCGCAGGACATAATGAGTATCTTAGCGATTGTGTTATGCCCACAGTCAATAATGATATCGAAAAAATGTTAAGCTATACTTATAATTTAAGAGATTTTGCTGCTTCAATTTTATCTTATAAATTAAATCTACAAGGCCCGAGTTTAGTTGTATCTTCCGCATGCTCCTCTTCATTATTAGCAGTTCATGTCGCATGCCAAAGCTTACTGAATTATGAATGTGATCTTGCCTTGGCAGCAGGTGCATCTGTTCGGTCATCTCGAAAAATAGGCTATTTGCACTCTGCAGGAGGTATTTTTTCTACAAATGGACAATGTAGACCATTTGATGTTGATGCCGACGGTACTATGCCTGGGGAAGGCGTGGCTTGTGTGGTTCTCAAAAGATTGGCTGATGCTATAGCAAGCAATGATAGGATTTATGCAGTGGTCAAAGCCAGTGCCGTCAATAATGATGGCTATGAGAAGATTGGTTATAGTGCACCTAGTGTGAAAGGTCAATCTCTTGTATATCAAAGAGCTTTAGACTTGGCTGAAATATCGCCAAATACGATAGAGTACATTGAAACGCATGGCACAGGAACTCAACTGGGAGACCCGATAGAAATAGAGGCGCTTGATAAGGTTTACGCCTCTTACCCTAATTCAGGGAGTAAATGTAAATTAGGTTCATTGAAGGCTAATATAGGACATTTAGATGCTTGTGCAGGAATTGCGGGGTTTATTAAGACAGTATTATCATTACATCATAAAACATTACCGCCTCAAGCGAATTTTACAACATTAAATACCAACATTAATTTCAAGGGACCTTTTTATATCAATTCTGATGCTGAAGATTGGGTTGAAAAACACGCTCATCCTCGGCGCGCTGCGGTGAGCTCTCTTGGTATTGGAGGTACTAATGTACATGTTATTTTGGAAGAATCTCCTCAAGAACATGCTCTAACAGCTAATAATCCCCAACATGTTTTTATCTTTTCTGCAAAATCGGCTGTATCTTTAACTAAGAATATCACCAAAATGATCGAGCAAATTAATTTATTTACTGACTTAACGCAGCTTTCTTATACTTTAGCTTGTCAAAGACTGCATTATGATTACCGCCTTAGTATTTTTGCGAATAGTTTTGAAGTGCTACTTTCAACGCTAAATCGTGAACATGTGTATGTTGAGATTGATAAAACCAAGGCCATCAACCCTGTATTTATTTTTCCAGGACAAGGGATGCTGGAAGAAAATGGATTTAAGACGCTTTATCACGAAAATGATACGTTTAAATACATGGTTGATCGGTGTTTAAGTCTTTCTAGACAATATTATAATATTGATTTGAAGGATTACTTCACATCACCCAGTTTTGGAGGGGGTGTTGATGTGAATCAGCTAGAATGCGCTCAAACTCTATTGTTTTCGATCGAATATTCGTTAGCTTATTTACTAAATACCCTTGGAATTTACCCAAGTGTAACTATTGGGTATAGTTTAGGTGAGTATGTGTCGGCTTGTTTAGCAGGGGTGTTCTCACTCGAAGATGCTCTTTTGCTCATTGCATACCGCGGGCGTCTATTACAAAAAATGCAACCTGGAAGAATGCTTCTGGTGCAGGCAACTGCTGAGGAAACAAGGGCATTATTGCATCATATTGCAGAAATTGCTGTAAATTGTACCTCGGATAGTGTTGTGATTTCTTGTGCAGCTAATGAGCTCAGTCTTGTATGTGAAATATTAGACACCCACAATATTTTATTTAAACAACTAACAGTAGATAAAGCGTTTCATTCAAAAATGGTCGAGGAGATTATCCCTGAGTTTGAGGCGGTGCTTGCGACGGTCGAGCTCCATTCTCCCAGAGGTGGTTTTTTATCAAATGTAACAGGTTGTTTAATTGACGATGAAGTGACCACAATAAAATACTGGGTTCGTCATCTACGTGAACCTGTTTGTTTCAGTCAATGTGTAGAATCGGTTTTAGCCTTGTATGAAAATCCTTTGTTTATAGAACTGGGCCCTGGGTTGTCGTTGTCTTCTTTTCTGAAAAAAATTTGTAAAAGTAAAAATTTTAAACCCTCTGTTTTCTCGATCATGCGGAATGAAAAGGGGAGGCTAGCTGAGTCAGTTTCCCTATTGTGTAGTAAACTTTGGTTAAACGGCCTGAACATACATTGGGAAAAGCTTTTTAATAAAACAGGATGCTTTATTTCGTTGCCTCCTTATTCTTTTGATAAAAAATACTTTTGGTGTGAAAGTAAAAAACGTACCGATGTTTTAAATAAACTAGCATCTTCTGATTTTCTTTATACTTCTGGTTGGCGGAGTAAGCATACCAAGAAAGAAGTTAATGACCTCTTCATTCAGGATATTAAAAATAAAAAATGGGTGATCATCAATTCTGATCATAAGTTAGTGGTAGAGTTGTTGTCTTTTTTAAAAGATAATGAAGCAACAATAGACGCGGTTCATCTATCGGATATACAGAATCTATCATTTGAGCATGACAATCGTACGGTGATGATCATATTCTCTGGTCTACTCCCTAAAACTGAGATTGAAAATGATGGTTTAGCATTACCAGTTCTACAGGAAGGCCTTTTCGCTCTTCAAAGTATGATGACTCGCCTGATTGCCAGATGTTCCAATCGTCATTTCCATGTCATTAACCTGTGTAGTGAAACGCTTCCTGCTCCTTACAACCTATGTATTCCTGAGAAATATGCTACTACTGCAATAGGAACGGTTATTCAGCAAGAATTTCCTCATTGTCGTTTTCAAACTATTGATATGAATATGTCAATCTATTCGAAACAATCTGTAGTTGCTTTGCTAAATGAGATTCTAATGCATAATAATCATCAAGTTATGATTGATGATCATCGTCAATGGGAGCCGATGTATCAACCATTGTATTATCACAATAAAGCAAATTATTCGGGTTGTTATGTGTTAGTTGGAGGCTTTGGAAAAATAGGCCAAGTTTTAACGCAGCATCTTCTGCAAAAGGGAAATACGCGTATCATTATTATTGGTCGATCTTCGGAATTATTTTCCAACTTGAAATTCTATCAAGAGCATAAACAATCGATTGATATTTATTCTGTTGATGTGACGTGTGAGTTATCCATGCGTTTTCTCTGGCAAAGTTTTTCTAAGAAATACGATAGTATTACAGGTGTTTTTTACCTTGTTGGTATAACAAATCAAAACACTTTAAAAGATATTGTGCATTTGACCCACGATGACTGGATGATGCAGTGCAAATCTAAATTGCTTGGGTTGCGTATTCTAAAGAAACAGATGGAAAACTTTGATATTGATTTTTGTTTTGTGTTCTCTTCTATCTCGGCAGTCGTAGGAGGGCTTGGGTACGCCGCTTATGCTGCAGCAAATGCAATGTTAGATAGCTATGTCGATGGGTTATCCAGCTCGAGCTGCGCATGGTTGGTTGTCAATTGGGAAGGTTGGTTATTTGATCGTGATCTTCAGAGTCAAGAGCAGCAAAATCTTGCACTTGATGTGCAAGAAGGCTTGGCGCTAATTGATGCCATTTTGTGTTTAAAAGATGAAAAACATATTTTGGTTTCCACCTCGTCACTTGTTTCTCGCTTAAAAAAATGGGTTTATGAGATCCCTGACTCTTCTCCTGAGTTGGCATCTTCTCTGACATCGTTGACGTCAGTTGCTGCAGAGCAGTCTATGACAGTGGAGAGCCAGTTAAAACGCCTCTGGCACGTTGTTTTGGGAGAAGATGATATAAAGGATACTGATAGTTTTTTTGAATTAGGCGGTCATTCGCTGTTAGCAGTTCAATTGTTATCACGAATAAGAACGGAGCTTTGCGCAGAGCTGGGATTAAGGGACTTATTTAGCCATTCAC
>CAZVEH010000060.1:0-11559 GCA_964625775.1 uncultured Legionella sp.
CACACGACAGGAGATCCCTCGCTACGCTCGGGATGACGTGGGGAGTTACGTTTTTCGTAAGGTCATGGAGAAGAAATTAATACAGCAATAGCGCGTTCTAACTGTTCATCACTACATTCAAAGCACCCTCCACGTGCGGGCATGGCATTGAATCCCTCTGAGGTATGTCGCAATAAAACGGCCTTACCTTGTGCGATCCGCGATACCCAATCACCTTTATATCCAATGCGAGGAGCACCTAATGGGACCAACGGATGAGCAGCATGGCAAGTCGCGCAAAAATGTTTGACCACCTCTTGCCCTTCTGTTGGGCTGCCTGAAATCTTATCTAAAAATACCTGTGGACGATGCGTAGCAGACCAAAGACTAGAACTCAGGCTCAGCAACATCAGAAACACTTTAGGCCTCACACAGCACCTCTTCTTTGGCATGTAAATTCATTACAATCAACTGTAACCGACTACGCCCTTGATACGTATTGATATCCAATTTATAAACGGCATGAACAAATCTGGCGCGATGATTCGGCCAAGCGTTTAAATCCACCTGAAACGCAATCGCATCAATGGGTTCTCCATTAGGCGGCAAACTCAACGTGAGTTTCAAATGGTGCTGTCCAACCAAGCGCTGATCCAAAACCTCAAACACATTATCGAATAATGGTTCTGGGAACAATTGCCCCCAAGGACCCGCTTCTTGCAATAAAACAGCCACTTGCTGCGTCAAATCTTCTTGTAGCAAAGCACCGTCCGTCAATGTTATGTCGGTGCCCAAGGTTTCGTCTGTCAAGGATGCAATTTCAGCACAAAATGCTTTTTTAAATTCATTTAAAGAGGTGGGATGCATACTCATACCCGCAGCCATCGCATGACCACCAAATTTGGTCAGTAATCCCGGTTTAGACTTATCCACGCTTGCTAATACATCACGAATATTTAACCCGGGCACTGATCGCGCTGAACCTTTTAACTCTGTTGCACTGACCTGGGCAAATACAATCACGGGTCGGTGATACCGTTCTTTTAATCGTCCAGCCAATACCCCAATAACCCCCTGATGCCACGATGGATCAAACAAACACAACCCAGGAGGTAAGGCACCATTTTCTACAGTTAACACCAATTGATCCAAAGCCAACAAGGCCTGATCTTTCATTTCTGTTTCAATTTTACGCCGCTCAACATTCAATGCATCCAAACGTTGCGCCAAAATTCGCGCATCCTCAAGAGATTCGCTCAATAAGCACTCAATCCCCAGGGACATATCATCTAACCGGCCTGCAGCATTTAATCGCGGCGCAATCGCAAACCCCAAATCACTCTCACGCAAACGTTCAGCATGACGGCCTGATACCTCAATCAAAGCCGTAATACCGCATCGCGCCAAACCTCTACGGATACGCTGTACGCCTTGACGTACTAAAATTCGATTATTGTGATCGAGACCCACCACATCGGCCACTGTACCCAGCGCAACCAAATCCAGAAATTGGCTCATATTGGGTTTTTCTAATTGCTGGCTATCAAACCAACCGATATCTTGCAAATGTCGTCGTAATGCCAACATCACATAGAAAATCACGCCAACACCTGCCATAGATTTGCTCAAAAAAGCATCACCCTGCTGATTAGGGTTCACAATCGCGCAGGCGGCAGGCAAGCATTCAGCGGGTAAATGATGGTCGGTGATCAACACATCAATGCCTGCTGCATTTGCCGTTTCAACGCCCTCAATACTGGAAATTCCGTTATCAACGGTGATGATCAAATTCGGTGTTTTGGATCGCGCTACCTCAACAATAGCCGGCGTCAGTCCATAACCAAATTCAAAGCGATTGGGTACCAAGTAATCGACGTGTTGGGCACCCAGTGCACGTAAAGCGCTCACAGCCAAAGCAGTCGACGTAGCCCCGTCCGCATCAAAATCACCAATCACCAAAATGCGTTGTTGCAAGCGCAAAGCCTGCTCTAAGCGAACACAAGCTTTATCGATCCCAATCAGCGCATCAAAGGGCAACAGGGCATGTAAATCTAAGCTTAATTCAGATTCATGCTTTATCCCACGCGATGTGTAAATGCGTTGTAAAATAGGATGAAGATGCGTCAACACATCCGTGTTCGACACCCCACGACGTTTGATCAACATAGGAAACTCCATAAGCGCTTGAACCATCCCTGAGGACTTGTTTGATAAGCGCAGTTTTGCCAATACCAATTCACCGTCTGGTGTTTGGTTTTTAATTGAACCTCTGAGAGATGGGTTTTATTTTCCAACAACATCAAAGCTGTGTCAGGATAGATATTCAAATCACTTACCGTATAGGTCTGCGTGGACAGAACTGATGCCAAGCGTTGGGCTCCAGGACTATCTGACACAATGGGGCTACTCGTGGGCTTGAATACGCCATAACCCCATATCCAAATCCCATTGATAAGGCATTTCGTACCCCTGCGTGCTTGATTAAGCGGATGTTGACTGAACAACATTTGCACTTCAGTTAAACGTTTTTGCCAAAATAACGTATCATCGAGCACAGCCAACTCAGGCATCATCGACTGATGACGTAACCGATGAGCCGGCTTTGCGATCAGGGGTGGTTGCTGATCAATTCGAATCAACCAAGTATATGGATCATGGTAATGCACACCTGAGAAATCCTGTTTAGCAAATTCTGCAAATATCCCAAACCAAGCCAGTCCTTCCTCATTCGACAAAGCAAGATCTTCCCCAACGGCAAGTAGCATAGCATCGTTATGTGATGCCTCCCAATAAATAGGAGAAACAACCAACCAGGATCCTGCAAGATCATGCACTCTCCGCAATACATCAGCAACAGGTGGCGCCGATTCAGGGTAGTCCAGGCAATTTAAAATCTGATGATGATAGTGTTCCGTGTAATTCAGAAATCCCGGGTCTCTCACAACATCGTTGGCCGCATCCGACTCTAGTGCATGGGGGATAATAATATCCATTCTAGCGGTTTCCTGTATATCCAGTTATAATCATGGGTTTTGCACACATAAAGCACCTAAACAACAATGGAAATTCAATTAGAATCCCCAGAACATCATGCTGTGCGTTCGTATACGGAGCATAGTATCACTGTTGCTGATGAAACACTTCAGCATTCTTGTATCGTTTGCAAAGAGTCTCTTCACAACAACTGGCCTGTACAACACATCACAGCTCTTACTTTAGAGGATCTTGAGCTGCTGATGCAATCTAGCCCCGAACTCATCATTCTAGGACATACATCGACGCAGCGACCCTCTCCAGCCATCGCAAGCTATTTATCAACTCGCAGAATTGGTCTTGAGTGTATGTCTATTGGGGCCGCCTGTAGGACCTTTAATATTTTATTAGCGGAAAAACGCACAGTCGTCTTGGGGATTATTTTAGAACAATCGAGCCCTGCTTAGACCAAACGTCGCGCTTCTAATACATTGGGAATATGTTCCAACCGGTTTAACAGTCTCGACAAACTGGCCAAACCATCGATATCGATTGTCAAATATATCAAGCTATGCTGATCAATCTGATCTTTTTCCGTTTTTAAGGCCAAAACGTTTGCCTTCTCATTCACCAACAACGATGTCACATCCCGCAATAAAGTACTACGTTCAAACGCTTTGATCAAGATATCGACTCGGTAGATGTCTTGGTAGCCCTCTCCCCAGCTCACTTCTAAAAAACGCTCTTGCTGTTTGGCATTGGCACGTAACATGTTAGAGCAATCGATACGATGAATAGAGACACCCCGTCCTAGGGTGATATACCCCATGACTTTATCCCCCGGAAGTGGCTGACAACACCGCGCCATATGGGTTAATAAATTACCAACGCCTTCAATCCGTAAGCTGGGCTTACGTGTCGCAATGGATTGAGTCAGTTTGCTGAATAGGGACGGAGGTTCAATTTTATCTCCGGGCGTCAAACGACTCACCACTTGGGACAGCTTGAGATCTCCTCTGCCCAAAGCTGCATACAAATCTTCTAAGGTATTGACATTATGAATCGGCAATATGCGCAGCAATTGTGGTGTTTTGATCCCCAAAGACTTTAATTCTTTGTCTAAAATTTCACGACCTTCGATACAATTTTTATCGAAATCTTGCATTTTAAACCAATGCAACACTTTTGCCTTGGCACGTGAAGATTTCAAATAGTTCAAATGGGGACTGATCCAATCTCTTGAAGGTTTGAGCTCTTTCCCTGTTAAAATTTCAACTTTATCACCCGTTTGCAACCCATAGGTCAAAGGTACAATAGCCCCGTTCACTTTAGCACCGCGACAACGATGCCCGATATCTGTATGCAAGTGATATGCAAAATCCAAAGCCGTGACACCCACAGGCAAATCAAGAATATCGCCATCGGGGGTAAACACATACACCCGCTCTTCCATAAACCCAGGGTCTATCATGGTTGTGCCATGGTGGGTTGATACATCTTGATGCCACGCCAATACTTGGCGCAACCACTCTATCTTGCGCTCATGACTGGCTTTGAGTTGTTTGCCGTTTTCCTTATATTTCCAATGCGCCGCCACACCCATTTCCGCCAAATCATGCATTTGAAAAGTTCTAATTTGCACTTCAAAGATTCGACTTTCTGGACCTTGCACTGCAGTATGTAACGATTGATATCCATTGGACTTGGGTTTCACAATATAATCGTCGTACTCTTTCAACACGGGTGGCCATAAATGATGTACCAAATCCATGACCTCATAACATTGTGTTTCTGAATCTACCAAAATACGCACTGCAGTCGCATCATAAATTTGACTCAAAGGCACTGATTTGCGCATCATTTTGCGATAAATGCTATGAATATGTTTCGAACGACCATACACCGCAAAATGCTCAATATTCATTTTTTTAAGGTATTGGTTTAAAGTCTCAACAATCGATTGTACATAGTGATCACGCTCCAAGCGCTTGACGTTTAAGTCTTTGGCAATGGCCTTATAAGCATCTGGCTGCAAATAACGAAACGCCAAATCCTCCATTTCCCATTTAATAGCACCAATACCGAGTCGATTGGCCAAAGGCGCATAGATAGTCATGGCTTCATGTGCAATTTTTTGGCGCATAGATGCAGAAATAGGGGTATTAGAACGTAACACACAAAGTCTGTCCGCTAGTTTGATCAACACAACGCGCACATCATCCACCATGGCCAATAACATTTTTCGCATGTTATCGATTTGATGTTTGCTGTTGGGATAGGTAGATTCTGAGCTTATTTGCGATAGAACGCTCATTTTTTGAGCCATACTAATCAAATGCGCTACAGAGTCGCCAAATTGTTCTGCGACATCTTCTAAAGACAATTCAGCATAATGCACACTGACATACAATAATGCTGCCACCAAAGTATCTTGGTCTACTTCTAACTCGACTAACACATTAGCCATCGCAAGACCGTGCTGTAAACAAGGTTCGCCCGTTTCAATCGCATGGTCCTGACCCGCCAATTGACTCAATACACAAGCGGATCGCAAAGGTTCCAAATCTTGAAAATAGTCTTTGGCAGCAAGGTCTTGCAACCATTGGTCGATATCAATAGGCCCCTCTTGTCGTGGAACGTCTTTAGTGATTTTGACCATGCTCCACTCCTTGGTTAGCTGATAAGAACGCCTAGAGACTGATGCCCCCTAGCTCTTGCCCCTGATAAATAATGCGATAGACTCCACATGAGAGGTGTGCGGAAACATATCCATGACGCCTGCGGACTGTAAAACGTACCCTTGCGCAATCAATATCTCTGCATCTCGCGCCAATGTGACTGGATTACAGGACACATACACAATCAATTCAGGGCGTAACAAATGCATTTGTTTCACAATGGCCAACGCCCCAGAGCGCGGTGGATCTAATAGTATTTTGTTCACACCATTCACCAAAGGACCTGCCAAGTCCCATTGCTCAAGGTTGGCACACGCAAACTCAGCATGCTCAATATGGTTGGCAGCTGCATTCATCTTGGCGCGCTCAATCATCATTGCACTGCCTTCAATTCCAATCACTCTGGCGCAACGTTGGGCGATCGGTAAGGTAAAGTTGCCCAATCCACAAAACAAATCAAGCACAACATCTGAAGATTTTAAATCCAATAACCGTACCGCTAGGCTCACCATTTGGCGATTAATACCCGCATTCACTTGTGTAAAATCTGTGGGATAAAAACGATATACCAGCCCAAATTCTGGAAGTGCATACTGCAAATAGGTCTCTGCCTCAACGGGATAGAGCAAATAGACGCTGTCAGGGCCAGCCGGTTGTAGATACAAGCGAAAGCCTGTGATCTGAGCGAACTCTTTTAGCAGTGCTTCATCATTCACGCTCAAAGCAGTCAGATTTCGCAAGATCAACGCAACTTCCGTATCGCCAGCCGCAACTTCAATTTGTGCAATACAACGCTTGTCTTCCATACCATCTAGCAACACACGTAATTCATCAATGCGAGCATCTACGCCAGCATGCATCACGGGGCATTGATGAATATCGGTGATGTAACGTGGATTCTTTTTTTCACGAAATCCAATCAAAGTCGCGGATTTTTTTTCCACATACCGTACTGACAATCGAGCTTTATTGCGATAATTCCAGACCTCATCCACTAACGGTGGCAATATCGTTATAGGTTGACAGTGTCCAATGCGAGTCAGCACGTCCAAGAGTAAAGTTTGCTTAATATGAATTTGCGCGTCACTTGACACATGCTGCAAAGAACAGCCTCCACATAATTCATAATGAGGACAATGAGGCTCAACACGATCTGGGGAAGGGTTTGAGATCTGCAGCGCACGACCTTCATCATAATCTGCTTTACGCCGTGTGTATTCGAAATGCACCGTTTCTTCAGGCAATGCACCTTCGATAAAAGTGGTTTTTCCTAAAATTCGCGCGATACCTCGGCCATCATGGGAAAATTTTTCAATGGTTGCAGTGTGTGTGACAGGTGGTTTGGAGCCAGACTTCATAGACATTAGATATGTTACGCCATCATTTAAAAATGGTATTTAAGCATAAAATATTCATTCAACAAACAATTTCCTTCTCCCTGGTGAGGGAGAAGGAAATTGGAAACGAGGAACAGCGTTACCTACGGAGGACCGTAGTGGTAAAAAGACACAGGAATAGTACCAATCAAAATCATTATCACATAAATCAACAACACCGTTCCGATAATACCTGCTGGACCATAACCCCAAGATCTACTGTGAGACCACGTCGGTAACCCTCCAACCAAAAACAAGATCAACAATATCAAAAGTATAGTGCTTAACATCAGTTCTTCCTTGTTGTGTGTGCCCATTTTTACTTTAATAGAAGTGGCGCTATTTACTACTGTGGTTTACCCTGGTGAATCCTTCTCCCCTTGGGAAGAAGGTGTCTAGAGACAGATAAGGGGAACTAAAAAAAACATAAAATCACAAACTTGCCACAAAAGTATCTACCTCTTGAGCAGACAACTCAGTAAATTCACCTCGTCCTAGAAAACGTGGCATCGTAAACGATCCATATCGAATTCTAATTAAGCGACTCACTTCTACGCCCTGAGATTGCCATAAACGGCGAACTTCACGATTGCGTCCTTCACTTAAGACCACATGATACCAAGCATTGGTGCCTTCTCCACCTCGAAACTCAATTTTTTTAAATTTTCCCATACCATCATCCAATTGCACGCCTTGTTGCAATTTTTTGATGATCTCTGGCTTGACTTCTCCGTACACCCGCACAGCGTATTCTCGTTCTAATTCATACCTAGGATGCATCAAACGATTGGCCAACTCACCATTGTTGGTGAAAATTAATAACCCTGACGTGTTCAAATCTAACCGGCCTACTTGAACCCAGCGACCTTGTCTTAAATGAGGCAAGCGATCAAACACTGTTTTAGAAAACTTAGGATCTGAACGACTGGAAATTTCTCCGATGGGCTTATGATAAAGTAAAATGCGAGTTTTATACTGTATTTTCAATGGGTTATCAATGACTCGACCACGAACACTGATTTTATCATCTGAAGTAGCCGAATCCCCTAACTTTGCCGGCTGACCATTGACGTGTACCAATCCTTGTTCAATCCAAGTTTCCATTTCACGTCTGGAACCTAATCCAGCTTGACTGAGAATTTTTTGCAATCTTTCACTACTCATCATTTATCCTCTTTGCTGCCTAAAGTGGTTGCTAACCTTAAGTGGGTTAATAATCCAAATGCATGGCTTCGCGTACATTCACAAGGGTTTTTACGGCTTCATCTCGAGCCTGCTCAGTTCCTTCAGATACAATTCGCTTGACCATACCCAAATCAGCCTCATATTCTTGAATCAAAGACTGGATCGGCGCTAACTCAGTCTTAATGGCATCAATCACTGGCTGCTTACACTCTAAGCATCCGATGCCCGCAGAACGGCAGCCTGTTTCCACCCATTGTTTCACCGCATCATCAGAATAAATCTGATGAAATTTCCATACTGGACAAAGAGTAGGTTCGCCTGGATCGGTGCGTTTGACTCGTGCAGGATCAGTAGGCATTGTACGAATTTTTCTTTCTATTTCTTTCGGCTCTTCACGTAAACTAATGGTATTATGATAAGATTTTGACATTTTTTGACCGTCAAGGCCTGGCATTTTAGGGTTTTCGGTCAATATCGCTTGCGGCTCGGGTAAAATAATTTTGCCTGAACCATCTAAAAATCCGGATAGACGCTCTTTGTCACCCATCGACAAATTAGGTTGCGAATCAATCAATGCTCGAGCAGTGGTCAAAGACTCATGACATCCATCTTGCTGATATGCACTTCGGAATTTTTCATACAATTTACCATTTTTCTTGCCCATTTTTTTGATGGCTTCTTGCACCAACACTTCAAAATTAGGTTCTCGTCCGTATAAAAAATTAAAACGACGCGCTATTTCACGTGTCAATTCAATATGAGACACCTGGTCTTCACCAACAGGTACCAAATCCGCTTTATAAATCAACACATCGGCACTTTGTAAGAGAGGATACCCCAAAAAACCATAAGTCGCCAAATCTCTTTCACGTAATTTTTCTTGTTGGTCTTTGTACGATGGGACGCGCTCTAACCAACCCAAGGGCGTAATCATCGACAACAATAAATGCAATTCCGCATGTTCCGGGACCCAAGATTGTATAAACAAACGTGATAACCCAGGATTCACACCACAAGCCAACCAATCGATCACCATATCCCAGACAGAATCATGAATATAACTGGGATTATCATAATGCGTCGTCAAGCCATGCCAATCGGCAACAAAAAACAAACAATCATATTGATTTTGTAATTTTATCCAATTTTTAATCACACCATGATAATGACCTAAATGTAATTTACCGCTGGCACGCATGCCAGAAATCACGCGCTTATTATGACCAAATGCTGACATCAAATTCCTCTACTGTTCATGAATTCCTATAAATGGACTGAGATCACCTTTGCCTTCTCTTAAAATGACAGGAACATCGCCGGTCAAATCAACTACGGTCGTGGGCTGGTGGCTACAAATCCCACCGTGAATGACCAAATCGACTTTATTGCCCAGTAAATCGTAAATGGCTTCAGGCTCACTCAAAGGGGCAGTTGCACCCGGTAAAATCAAGGTTGAACTCATCAACGGTGCATCAAAACACTCTAATAAGGCCATAGTGATCGTATGATCAGGTATCCTCAATCCTAGTGTTTTACGTTTTGGATGCAACATCAAACGGGGCACCTCAGGCGTAGCGTTTAAAATAAAGGTATAAGCGCCTGGTGTAAAGGCTTTTAACATACGAAAAATAGGTTTACTGACCCTGGCATACGTCCCTAAATGTGACAAATCACGCGCCACCATGGTCATATTATGATTTTTTCCTAATTGACGCAACGCTTTGATACGATCCAGTGCCGACTTGCAGCCCAAACGACACCCCAATGCATAGCCAGAGTCAGTTGGATACACAATCAGACCACCTTCTTCAATGATAGACACAGCCTGACGCAATAAACGTGATTGAGGATTATCGGGGTGAACTGCAAAAATTTGACTCATTTCCTGATCCTTCGTTGTAATGAGATAAAGGGTATCACACCCATGTTTTCCAAATCGGCACACACTCGTTAGGCAATGATTTTTGTCGCCCTAAAGGAACTCGAGACCTTCCTTCTCCATGATAGTCCGATCCCGATGACGCTAATAAATCAAACACATCACACAATCTGGACATTTTATGGATGTCTTGTTCCATCATGTCACCAGAAACCACTTCTATGCCTTCTCCGCCAACCGCCTTAAAATCATGGATTAATTCATGCAATTTCATTCGAGTCAATCCGTATTTCAATGGATGCGCAATCACAGCTTGACCTCCTGCTGTTTGAATGGCTTCGACTGCTTCCTGTAAGTTTATCCAAGATGACGGTACATACGCAATCTTTCCCTTGCTCAAATATCGCTTGAACGCTGTTTTCGGCTCCTGAACAAACCCTTCGCGCAATAACAGCTGTGCAAAATGCAAACGTCCAACTCGATCATGCCCGGCCAAATCACACGCTTTTTGATACGCATCCGCAATATTACACCGTTCTAACGCTGCACCAATTGCTTTACCGCGTGAAATTCGACTTTCGCTTTGTCTGGCTATCACTTCTTTCAAAAGAGGATCATCGATATTCAAATTCAACCCAAGAATATGAATATCGTATTTTTTCCAACGCACACTGAATTCAATCCCAGAAATAATACGAACATCATGTCCTGCGGCTGCTTGCAATAATTCTGCCACACCCTCAGTGGTATCGTGATCAGTCAAGGCCAATACGCTCACGCCCGATTTTAGCGCACGCTCAAGCAACACCGCTGGCGAAAACAATCCATCTGAATAATGGCTGTGGCAATGCAAATCAATCATAAAATCCTTTCTTCCTTTGGACTCAAATACGCTATTTTACTGAACAATTTATGTGGTATTGTACCATTTTCACATCAAGAAGTATAACAACTCAGTTTGAGTGTTCTTGTATCGCCAATCATTCACTCTAGTCAATAATATCCCATCTAAATATATTGACGTCAGGAAAAAATTAAAATAGATTGTAGAGAGTTGTCTTAATTTATAATCACACAAGGAATGTAGCATGAAAAAATCCACTTTAGTTGCGGCCATCTTATTAGCCGGTATGTCTACAGCAATCATATCACCTGTGTATGCAGAGGATGTTAGTCCTGATTCTAGTGGTTGTCCAACAGGATGTGGTTGCCAAAATACATCAGGTGGGACAGCTACAGAAGCACCTTCGGAATCTGTACCAACCCCTGAACCTGTACCAGCCCCTAATGATGAAGTTCCTGAAACAATCAACTAAGTTCATGTTGTTGGGCTGCGCGGCCCAACAAATTCACTTCAAAGAAGAACTGCATAAAAAAACATTCACCTGATGGGAAAATCCTTTGCCCTACTCAGAATGATGAGTCATCTAAACCACGTAACTCCCCACGTCATCCCGAGCGCAGCGAGGGATCTCCTGTCGTGTGGTAC
>CAZVEH010000061.1:0-11483 GCA_964625775.1 uncultured Legionella sp.
AAGTACCACACGACAGGAGATCCCTCGATGCGCTCGGGATGACGTGGGGAGTTACAATTAAAACAATAATCAACGTATGATTTGAAATTTATCGCACAGTTAACAACACCACTATAGTCGCTTTTCCATGTTTAACGCTCTTGGCTACTCCTCGGCACTTTAATCTCCTTGATCGCTAAATCAAAGTGTGGGTCTAAAATAACGCAATTAAAGTGCCATTGATTGCGTTAGACCCCTAATGATCAATTGAGCTATCCGCAATCATGATTGACAAGCAAAAAACAATCATGACCTTTCACTAGATTCAGAATCAAGAGAATCTATGATCCAATTGATTTTATTGGGTTTTTTTGAATACCCATAATCGCCGTTATGACATAGCTCAGAGGTGAATTTGCCTGCCATGTTTTTGACTTCCACTACAGTACTCTTATCTTTTTTGTAAAAATGAATCGGGATATTACGAGTAATTCGTATCGATCTAGATTCCGGCTTACGTGAATAAAAGCTAATTGTTTGGTCATTACCACATTGATAAGTTAATAAAACATCTAGCTCGGGAGAAGAATAATCACCTATCATTTTGAAATGCACTTCCTGGTCTCGAAAAATGACCTCTGGAACGGTGCTATTTGGGAACAATTTACCATGAATCACATACTGTTTTTCCAACACACAATCGCCGTGACTTTGGTTTTTAATAGTAATGTATAAAGTTTCGCAACTTCTAGCAAAAACAGGTGATAGATGAGTTACGATAAGAATACCGAGGATTATCTTAGCGCTTTTCATGTTTCTTACTCCTAAAATCAGGGTTATCTGCGATCATTATATCGCCAACGTCAATTGTTTTTCATATGCCGGGATCCTAGCAATCATCGCCATACCTTGCGATACATCTAAATCAATATCAGGCATGTCGTTGGTGGCATCATAATACTCTATCAAATGCTCCAAAGACTCAGAATGCGCAACTTCTCGGTAACAAAGTGGCACGTCTTCAGCAATACGCTGCTCCAGAACTCCCTGCTCGAAGCATTGCATAGCCTTGAATTCAATCTGAGAAAAAAGCATCAACGCTTTGGCAATGGAGCACCCTAACCCCAACAGATTATCAAGCACAACCGGTTTGTAGGTGGGTGCCACTTTCAGGGTCGCAAGCTGCTTCTCAAAAGACGCCAGATACTTTGCTCCTTCAACTTCAGGTAAAGCATCAAACCATGCTTGAATCTCCGCGCCCACATCCGGCGTATGTTTGCGTAACATGGCGCCAAGCTGCGCCAAGTAGAGATTACCCACTCCCAACTGGTTTTGTCTGAAGGTTAAGTAAGTGATGTACACATCATGATCTGCATCGTCCCATAAGCCATCTAATGTATGTTTCAAAGCCTCAAGACTCTCCGCCAAAGGATTGGTAAAATAACACGCGCCACGTGTCTCCACATGCCCTTTTAGGCCACAAATATTCAACACCCAGCGCGCAAACCACAAGTTGTATTGCTCTTTGGTAATACTGCCCTGTTTTATTTTTTCACGCAAAACATCAAACAAGGCACGAGTCCCCTCCATGTCCAACATCTGCCTGGCATGGCTGTTTTTTAAAAAAACAAAAGCTAATAACTGCTGTGCTTCTTCATCTAAATGTTTGCAAACAGGAAACAGCGTGGGAGATTGCGTGACGATATCCGTTAGAAACCGTTCACTATCCATGGAAACAGTCAACGACAGCCTTTTGGCCGCACGTACTGCTTCATCCGATTTTGTCATAAAGCAACTGGCAATCAAACATTGTGTAGCGGCAGGTGATTGCGTTTTGATGAGTTGACTCCAGGTTTGAAAATGCACCCACTGTAATTGTTCTGACTCTGGCTGTGCTGCAATAAATGCGTGGTAAGCAGAAACCGACCCATTCTGTAATAATCGCAAATTATGTAAGCGCGACAAAACACGTTTGATTTCTTGATTCAAATCATCACTAGCGTGACGTACTTGTGGATGAGATTGACTGGTATTCACTGAGTTATTGTATAACCAGTACAATTGCTTATGCATTTCCAGAGAAAGCGTCATCCCCGGAAAATGTAGGGTCTGATAATCAGTCACCAAAACGGTCATTCGACGCCACATCGACGAAACCATCGTCATAGCCATGGATTTAAAATCAACGGGCTGACGTATTTCAGATGAAAAAATCCCCCGTAATTTTGAGGCATTAATAGTAGGAGAAGGCGCACTATGTGACGTTGAAACAATATAGGCATGATAAGGCATCATTGCGTAGCCTTGAAGGAACTGTTCGGAAGCTTGGCGTAAAGAAGCGGCAATCTCTTCCAAACTCATAGGCATACCGTCGCCCGCCACACAAAAATGACCCACAGTAGCCGTCTCGCAAAGACGATGCATCAATCTGATCATATTACTCACCGATATGGGATGCATCTCTCCCGATAAAGTGAGGATATCGCCTTGATTAAACAACATTTTCCTCATTAATCGAGGCATCATCGCTGGGGTGAATTGATAAGCACCATATATTTGCGGCGGATAAAGGACCGAGAGATTCAACCCCTTGGACATCCAATAGCTCTCTGCTTCATTTTTACTATGACCATATATATCTTCAGAGATAGACACGCGAGGCGCTGCTTCGTCGATCACCGCCGCTGAGGGTTTAAATACATGGATTGTACTCACCAATACACAATAAAAACCGGGTGTTTTTTGATGATAATCTGCCGCACAATCAGCCAAAATGGCTGCTTGATTGATGGCAATATATGTCTCGATGGCTTGTTGTAGTTGCACAGGGTTAGAATATTCTTTTTCCGTGGGGGGTAACAACAATGCAGCCGCGTGAATCATGGCATCTGGTCGATACGTTTGAAACAATGCATGCATCGCTTCTCTGTCCATGATGTCGCCATCAACGTCTGTGAAACGCGTTCGATGCTCAGGCTCAAGCCGCGATAAAAGAGACTCTTTTTGCAGCAGCAATCTTAGTGTGTGCTCTTTATCATTGAGCATTGATTGGGATTGATGAAACAGGCCAATGACTCTCCAACCTTGAGCAAGGAAATACTGCGCCAAATGACCACCCAAAAAGCCGCCACACCCAGTAATTAGCACAGTTCTAAACATCAATTACGCTCTCATAGCAAACAAAAATTGACCAATATTATTCTATTTTTTTCTAATAAACAATCGGTCATTTTGGCGTAAGATTTTGACTTTGGTATTCACAGCTATTGGCGTTGCATATTGTTTGATGGTGAACATGCCTTTGTCTAAAGTCTTGACTGCGTACTCATATTGAACCGCATGTGAGTTGATGTATCCTCGACTTACGCCAATCCCAGCACCCGTCGCAACCCCAAGCAAACCCAAACTCAGTGCACCGGCTCCGCCCCCCATCAAACCGACTAACGCAATAGCGGGTAAATCACCAGGAATCATGGCAAAACCGATGAGACTGAACACTGTACCTCCCACAATACCGCCTACTATAGCCCCTGTGGTACCGAAAGTTTGAGTATCCTTGATGACCCTTTGTTTTAATGAAAAAGAGTTTGGTATTTTTTCGGCGCCAATCACCACGCCATCAGCGTAATGCTGTGGAAACACACAACTACACAGCAGTGAAACAATTAATACCAAAGGAATGATACGTGTTAGCGACGGGCATAAGGACATGATGCGTTCTCTTCAAGTCATAAGGGCATAAATCAGACAAGATTTACGCACCCAAGATTTCTTAGGGTTTGTACAAGTCTTGAATGATGAGAGTGTTTGCATCCATGTAATTATATTTTTTGATCAGTGTGAATTATATTTGAAATTAAAATCAAACGCTATCTTTTTTAAGTCGACATTTACAAAACCCCATTGGGATTCCTTTGGGACCTTTTGAACCCAGGATCACATCACAATAAGCCTGATGAGTAGACGTGCAACTCGAACTGGGACAAAGGCTGGGATCTTCTGCATCGCAATTCACAGTACCCGCGTATAAGGGAAAACCGCAGATCAAGAACAACATCACCATCACTTTTTTCATGAAAACACCTACCGAACTGAATTGTTATCAAAACCGGCAACAAAGGCGTCAATTAATTTCGCGCTCACACTTGTCGCTGTCGAGGGTCGACCAGGTAGAGCATTATACCTGTACCAACCTGCTTCTTCAATTTCATCGTTATCGATCACAATATCACCCGATGCATAGTCAGCTGTGAAGGCAACCATTAACGAATCAGGGAATGGCCATGGCTGCGAACAAACATAGGTTAGATTCTTAATGGCGATACCTACTTCCTCTTTTACCTCACGATGCACAGTTTCTTCTAGGTTTTCACCAGGCTCAACAAATCCTGCGATCAAACCATACACGCCTGGTAAAAAATGTGGACCTCTGGCCATCAATAACTGATCTCCTTTCTTGATAAGCACAATGATTGACGGTGATATTCTTGGAAAAAAACTCAGCCCACATGAGAGGCAGGTTCGCTCAAACCCCTTGGTTTGATGCTCGGTATGTCCACCACAACGACCACAAAATCTGTGGTTTTTATCCCAATTGAGCACAGAATGCGCTTTTACACTCAAGCCAAATTTTTCGTCATCCAAGGCAGATAATGCCTGACGCAAAGGTATGGTTTGAAATACCTCGCTGAGTCCTTGTGTTTGGTTTATTTCAGCACAATAATAGTCAGTATTGTTCCAGAAACCTATTTTAAATTGCCTGATAAAATACGGCTTTATGGATGCAATATCTTTATGATTTGGCAGTGACTGGCCTTCGTTCAATAAAACCAATGCATCGTTTTGAAAAATAAACCAGTGGTCTTGAGAGGTTGAGGTGGTCATCGTACTAAGCCCTTTTCATTCTTTTCACACACAAAACAGTAGGTTTTCTTGACATATCTGTTGATTTAGATTAATTTTCTGACAACTTTCTGGTGCTGTTAAACACGTTCACCTCGCTCCTCGAGGAACAAGATATTAACAAGACCAAGTTGATTATAACACTCACAGGCGTTCCGCAAAACCTCGCGGTCGATGTTTTGCGGAACGCCTGACTCAATCTAGGCAAAACTAAAAGGCTTATGTCGTGCATAATTACAAACATACTTTGAATCTCCCTGTCACTGATTTCCCCATGCGTGGTAATTTGGCTGAAAACGAACCGGCTCGGTTAAAGCAATGGAAATTAGATAAACTGTATGAGCAAATGCTCGCGAGTAAATCACCTGATAACATGTTTATTCTGCATGATGGCCCCCCATACGCCAACGGCAACATTCATTTGGGCCATGCGCTGAATAAAGTCATCAAAGACATTGTGGTGAAATCCAAAACCTTATCCGGATTTCATACGCCTTTTATACCAGGTTGGGATTGCCATGGATTGCCCATTGAATTAAAAGTAGAAAAAGCACTTGGGGTTTCGGCGGACAAACAAAATCCATATACATTCCAACAAGCCTGCCGCCAATATGCACAAGAACAAGTCCAAATTCAAAAACGTGATTTTGAACGCCTCGGCCTTATGGGAGACTGGGAAAAACCTTATCTAACAATGGATCATGCCATCGAAGCAGAAAACGTTTTGATTTTATCTCGATTGTTAGAACAGGGGTACATTGTAAGAGGCAACAAACCTGTCAATTGGTGTACCAGCTGTGGTTCTTCTCTGGCCGAAGCAGAAGTTGAATATGAAGACATCACTTCGACTTCAGTTTACGTCAAATTTAAAGCAGTGGATAAGGCATCGATTTATAAAAAACTACATTTGCCCCAGGATGAAGGTGATCTTTCGGTTCTGATCTGGACGACCACCATCTGGACCTTGCCTGCAAACAAAGCGGTGGCAGTTCACCCGGATATTGAATACGCTGTTGTCGAGTATGGCCCTGATGCAGAGAAACTCATTGTTGCCAGTAAATTGCTTGAAGATTTGATGCACAAGAAGAATATTGAGCAGTATCAGGTGCTGGGTATTTGCAAAGGTGTCGCACTTGAACATGAACCATTGGCGCATCCTTTTTATGACGTGCAGGTCCCTATTATCCTGGGCGATCATGTCACCGATGACTCTGGCACGGGTGCTGTGCATACCGCACCAGCGCACGGCCAAGATGATTATATCGTAGGACAAGCCTACGGTCTTGAAGTGACCAGTTTATTGACGAGTGATTGTACTTTTATCACCGGGACACAGTACATTGAACATCAATCTATTGCTGAAGCGAATAAAACACTATTGTCCGTGTTAACAGACAATGGAAATTTATTTTTGTCCGAACGCTATAACCATAGCTACCCTCATTGTTGGCGTCACAAAACACCTATCATCTTTAAAGCTACCCCTCAGTGGTTTATTGATCTCAGTCGCAATCAATTGCGTCAATCCGTTCTCGAGCAAATCAACGACGTTCATTGGATGCCGGCACGTGGCAGCAATACCATGCGGATAATGACAGAAAACAGACCTGACTGGTGTATTTCAAGACAAAGAGCTTGGGGTATTCCCATGTGTCTTTTTATTCACAAACAAACCGGAGAGCTTCATCCTGATATGCAACGCATCATGCAACAAGTTGCAGAGCGGATCAGAACATCGGGCATCGAGGTTTGGTGGACCCTGGATCCAGAAGAGTTATTGGGAGACGATGCTGACCAATATGAAAAAGTATCGGATGTTTTGGATGTTTGGTTTGAATCAGGTTGCACCAATTTGAGTGTGGTCAAACAACGACCCGAGTTCCACGAAAATCTAGCAGATCTCTACCTGGAAGGCATTGATCAATACCGAGGGTGGCTGATGTCCTCATTGGTTCTATCAACTGCTGTGACCAAAAAAGCGCCCTACAAACAAGTTGTGAGTCACGGTTTTACGGTGGATAGCACGGGTCATAAAATGTCCAAATCGATGGGCAATGGCATAGAACCTTCCGATATCATCAACGAGTATGGTGCAGACATTTTACGCCTATGGGTTGCCTCCACCGAATACACAAAAGAAATGACTTTGTCGAAGCAAATCCTGCAATCTATCTCTGATATGTATCGTCGAATTCGTAATACTGGGCGCTATATGCTTTCAAGTTTACATGATTTTGACCCGAGCACTGATTTGGTGGAAAAAGATAACATGCTGGTTTTAGATCGATGGGCAGTAGATGTTGCTTTTCAAACCCAACAAAGAATCCTCGAAGATTATGACAAATATCAGTTTCACAAAGTCTTAAAAAGCATCATGCATTTTTGCTCAATCCAAATGGGTGCCTTTTATTTTGAGATCATCAAAGATCGGCAATACACCATGCAAAAAGACTCACTTGCACGCCGCAGTTGCCAAACCGCGATATATCACCTCTTACAAGCATTTGTGCCTTGGATTGCGCCTATTTTGTCCTTTACTGCTGATGAGTTATGGCAATATGTCCCTGGTCAGCACAGCAAATATGTGTTCACTGAAACTTGGTACCCTGGTTTATTTCCAGCGGAACAAACTCAGTTTGACGCTGAGTTTTGGCAATTCATTTTGCAAATCAGAACCGATATCAATAAAGCCATTGAGAATGGTCGTAACCAAAAACTCTTTTCTCAGTCTTTGGAAGTTGAAGTGGATATTTATGCAGAACCTGCTGCCTACAAATATTTAGACTTACTTGATGATGAGCTGCGGTTTGTCTTTTTAACGTCTAAAGTCACTGTGGTAAAAACCGACACTTTGCCAGACGATGCTGTTGTTGGTGAACAAGGCACTTACGCCATCTCAGTTAAAAAAACTGCAGAAAAAAAATGCGAGCGGTGCTGGCATCATGTGCAGGATGTAGGAACAAACGAGCAATATCCAGGCATTTGTTCACGCTGTGTAGACAATCTGTATGAAAAAGGCGAAATCAGGACCTATGTGTAGCCACGTGTACTGCAAATGCTATGGATATCTTCTCCCCTTTTTGGGGAGAAGATAGTTCTATCACTCAATACGCTCTATATAACAAATAAGCACCAACGAGCAGTAGCAGCAAGCCTTGGCTGGATAAATAAGTCTTGCTTTTTAACAACTTTCGCGCCACTTTAATCGCTAGTTGGGGAAAAAATAATCTAAAAATGGCGCTGATCAAAATGACCCAGGACAAAACAGTCACAATAACCGGCCATGCCATCACCCATTGAGAATGCGTGAAAACCAAAAGCAAACCTATGATCAAAGAAATCACACTCAGCAAAAAGAATACAGATTTATTTGCGACAACATCCATCACAACAGCTTTGATGTGATCATGACGAAACAGCAACAATAAACTCATAATCACTAAGTACCATCCCATCACCATTGCTAAAAAGTGCGTACCCATTTTGTTCTCCGATTGACTCATAACACTTGACAGCATAATTCATTTTATCATTCAATAACACCAACTAAACTGCTAAAGGTATTCTATGGACTTTGATCATGAATCTGGCAAAACATATAAACAATTGTACCGTTCTTTTAAAAACAGAATGCTTGCGGGTGTGTGTGGAGGATTAGCCTATTATTTCAAAATCGATCCTACCTTGGTGCGACTTATTTTTGTGTTCCTGCTGTTTTTGGGTGGCTCAGCAATTTTAATCTATTTGGTGATGTGGTTGATTGTTCCCGTAAACCATAAAATTTGATGTAAACCAGCACACATTAGGTTAATTGCAGCAAGCACATTGCTAGTTTGATATTGACTTACTATCAAGCATCCGCAAATGCGCTAGTTTTTCTGCAATCTTAGTTTCTAAACCTCGATCAACAGGCTGATACCATTCAGGCTTCGTCATCCCTTCAGGAAAGTAGGATTCCCCCGCAGCATATCCATGCGCCTCATCATGAGCATAGCGATACTCTTTGCCGTGCCCTAACTCTTGTAATAAAGCAGTGGGTGCGTTACGTAAATGAACCGGGACTTCACGGGATTTGTCCTGTTTAACAAAGGCTTGGGCTTTTTTGAATGCCCTATAACCTGCATTACTTTTAGGCGCCATCGATAAATAAATAACAGCTTGCGCCAAAGCCAACTCACCTTCCGGTGATCCCAAACGATCGTAAGTACTTGCAGCCTCATTCACAATTTGCATCGCCCTAGGATCGGCCAGGCCAATATCTTCCCAGGCCATACGCACGATGCGCCTGGCAAGATAGGTGGGCTCAACACCCCCATCAATCATGCGACAAAACCAATACAAAGCAGCATCCGGATTAGAACCCCGCACTGATTTATGCAATGCGGATATTTGATCATAAAAATTATCCCCTTTTTTATCAAAACGGCGGGGACTTCCAGTCAAAGTTTGTTGGACCATAGCCACAGAAATATCCGAATCTTGCTGGTTTTTTACAGCCAAACTCATCTGGTCCAACAAATTCAATAAACGTCTGGCATCCCCATCTGCATACTCAATCAACAAAGCTTCTGCATCCGTTTGAAAATGCAGATGTGTCAATACCGTTTGACAGGCACGGCGCAACAGCAAAGCCAATTCGTCAGCAGTCAGGGACTTTAATACATACACTTGGGCACGAGAGAGCAAAGCACTGTTCACTTCAAACGAAGGATTTTCAGTCGTGGCGCCGATTAATGTGATAAGACCAGATTCGGTATACGGCAACAGCGAATCTTGTTGCGATTTGTTAAATCGATGGATTTCATCGATAAATAAAATCGTCTTTTGTTGAAAAAGCTGATGCTGCTCAGCCAATTCCATTGCGGCACGAATGTCTTTCACACCCGAAAACACAGCTGACAACGCTATCCACTCACAATCAAAGGCAGTAGACATCAAACGCGCCAAAGTGGTTTTCCCCACACCAGGGGGTCCCCAAAGAATCATGGAATGCAATTGTCCTGATTCAAAAGCCACTTGTAATGGCTTGCCTACCCCTAATAAATGGGTTTGTCCAATCACTTCCGTCAAGTGCGTGGGACGCAATTGCTCAGCCAAAGGGATGCGTTTGTTAGCGGAACGGGTCTCGGTCATCATGCAATCATCTGATCAAATTGCAAGTATTTTATCGTTCATTGATTCATTTAGCTATGGTACTTGCCTCAGCCTCTGAGATTTTATTAAGCTTACATGCGAACAAAAAATAGTCACTATAAGCACAACTACCTTATATGGTCTAATATGTAATCATAGTGTTTTATTATTGGGTAAATATGCGTGGCCATTATGCTCAACAAGACGATCACACCGATCTCACCATCGTAGGCTTAGGTCCAGCAGGTTTGAGCGCTTGCATTGAGGCCGCGAAACTAGGCTTACATGTGCGCGTATTGACCAAGAAACAGGACTATGCCCGGGGACAGAGATTCAAACTGTATCCTCACACCATGACTTTTTTGGATTCGTTAGAAGATAGCCTAGATCCAAGAGATGCTAGATTTTTTCAAAAAATGGTAGAAGATGATTCTATTCAAACCAAAGACCTAGAAAAGTTCTTGCGCCGTAAACTTGACCGTTACTCCAACCTAGTGACTATCATAGAGCTCACAGATGACAACCCTATCACAACCATTCAACACGATTCAAACGACCACATCACGTATCTCAGTCTAGGTGACGGCACTCGTTATGCAGTAACCCATTTACTTGGTGCAGATGGCACTAAACGCAACATATCTCGTTTAGTACGGGAAGGATTAGGCATTCCGATAAGCTATAACAATTGCGCGACACAAGACCGTTATCCTTATCACGCGGCGGTGCAATTATTCAAAGATCCCACAAAACAACCCTTAGAATACCCTTTACATTCTGAAGCAGAACAAGGCTGGGACCCATTACCCTTGGACGAACCCGAACCACTCAGCTTTATTTTGGCCAATCGCATGGGCTTTGACGAGAATCCTACTAAGTTTTCTTATACGGGAGAAATTCCTAAGCTCATTTTTGAAGCGACTGGAGCAGAACAATTAGAATTATTGAAAACCTGGGCTGTTGTGCAGATAGCCAAACAATACAAAGAACCTGGCTTGGCAAATCAGCTAGCCTTTAGACCAAGCAAGAAGTTTGAACATAGCAAAGATAAAATCAAAGCAACTGCTTTTGAAATGCATCTCACCGTTTGTAATCAAGCTGTATTTTCTTTACCCAATGGCTACTATGCGCCAATTGGAGATGCGCGCCGCAGCCCCAATTACAAATTAGCCCATGGTTTGCATGATGCCATCGTTGAAGGGGTAGAATTCGTTCGTTGTCTTTATGGTCGTAGGTTTGACATCAGCCGATATGAAGCCTTAATCACCCATATTGACGAGTCTCTCGACCAAGATAGCTTTCCGTATTTAGCACCTATCTATACTGAAAACCCGAGTACTGCAGTTAGCCCGACCACAACGGATGAGGCATCAAGCGACGAAGAAAGAAGCAGTTTTAAACAAAAATAACATCTTTGGTAACTCCCCACGTCATCCCGAGCGCAGCGAGGGATCTCCTGTCGTGTGGCA
>CAZVEH010000062.1:0-10757 GCA_964625775.1 uncultured Legionella sp.
TACCACACGACAGGAGATCCCTCGCTGCGCTCGGGATGACGTGGGGAGTTACCATTCAAAAATCGCTAGAACGTCTCTACACATCCGGTTTCACTGTTTAACTTATCTGATTGTTTGAATACTTTGTTTTGGGGATGAGTAACCAGTAGCATCCTGTGTTTTTCATTTTACCGGCAATGGCTGCAGCCTCCTGACCAGAGCCCCAAAACACATCTCCACGCATTGTTCCGTTGATGGCACCTCCTGTGTCTTGTGCTACCATCAAGCGATGCAATGGATGATGCGTGTTGAGTTGAGGATCTGGGAACGAGGTCGTTAACCACACAGGCATACCAAGGGGGACCCAGTTCGTATCTACTGCCAGAGAATACCCCGGGGTGAGTTTCACGTTTTGTGTACCAAATGCGCCGTCTTGTTTGATGTGTTTAAAAAAAACAAAGGAGCGATTTTGATAAATGATTTCATCTCGTTCTTCTGGATGGGCGTGCAAATACGCTTGTATGCTTTGTAGAGAAATCGCCTCATAGCGCATAATACCCCGCTTTAGCAATACGCCACCGATGGCTGTATACGGTAAGCCATTTTGTGCAGCATACCCAAGATTTAATGTGCTGCCATCTGTTAACCTTAAAATACCAGACCCTTGGATTTCAAGAAATAAACGATCAATGGGGCTGCGGATATAGGCAAGTATAGGCGCAACATGGTCTATAGCACCTTGATCAATTTCTTCTCGAGAATAAAAGGGTACCAAATCATGGCCTTTAATGCGCCCAGACAATTGTTTCGAAGGCAGCTTTGGATCAAACGATTTCAAATCGACTCTGATCAAATTGGTGGGTGTTCCATAAATTGGAACAGAATATTCTTTTGTTTTAGCCAAACTGGCATCGATTTCAGGTACGAAATAACCGGTGAATAGACCCTGTGCTGGTTTTTTTTGATGAAACATCATGGGTTGTAACCAGGTCTCGAAGAAATCCTTGGCCAGTGCAGGATTATCCGCAGGAGTGTCCAAAGCAGCTTTGCAGGCGGGAAACCAATCTTTAGCGGTTAGAGTGATCCACGGATTACCTACAGGGTCTTCTGGGTCTTGTTTTAAAAACTTTTGGCACGATAACTGGAACGTACGCAAAGAAGCGACCATGGATGTAGATTTCCAATGAGGGAGATCCGAAAAATCAACGGATTGCAAGGTGATGTCTTGAGAGGGTGACGGTTGTGTCGGCCATGCAATCCATATGACTGCTATGCCCGCAAGGATTGCACCTAAAAAGATATAAACCAGTCGTGATGTCATAATACCTCTAAGACGGAATTTGCTCCAATTCAAGCCATTCCTCAATCGTGTTAAGTGTTTCATCGAAAATGCGCATAAATTGTTCGTACAATTGGATCAGTAATTTGGAATGACCTGCCTTATGATACCTTTCCAAATATTGGCAAGCATATTGCATTCTGTCGAGCCCCAGATAAATCGCACCACCTTTGATTTTATGGGCTAATTCTTCGATTTTCACCCAGTCTTTGTTTTTATAGGCGTTTTCTAAGAGCTGCTTATCTGCAGGCATTGCGTGAGCGATGAACTCCTTAAGCATATTGACGAGCAATATTTTATTAGACCCTAAATTAATGAGTGCGGATTCTTTATTGAGTAAAGGAAAATGCTCCAGCTCAAACAATTGTTTTTCTTTGGTTGGCAAATTAAGATCCAACATGTTGTTTTGATTCGACATTGACTCAGCACAATGAGTTGTTTCTTGAGATATTTCCTGAGAGAAAAATTGAGAAACGATCGCTTCTAGTGCGCATAAAGTCAGGGGTTTACAGTAGATATCATTCATGCCGGACAGTAGGCACTTGTTGCGAATCGTATGTTCTGCATGTGCTGTGAGGCCGACAATAGGAATAGGTTTTTTATGGTGTTCTTTTTCCCATGCTCTAAATTGTTCTGTAAACTCACAGCCTGAAATACCTGGTAATCCAATATCTGAAAGGATCAAATCAAACTCATGAGCTTTAGCCAACTCAAGCGCAGATTCACCATTGGTTGCTGAAGCAGAGGTGAATTTTGCTTGATGTACAATGGATTCAACGATGGTCAATGCGATGGTATTATCTTCCACAATCAAGATATGTGGCATCTTAGACAGTGTTTTAGTAGAAAAAGGCATTTTATCGGACGTTAAATCGGGTAATAAATCAGGATGCCCAATTTTGGTTGGAAGTTGGAAAGAAAACTTAGTTCCTACGTCGGGTATACTTTCTACGGTGATTTTTCCACCAAGTGATTCAACGTATGATTTGACAATGTGTAATCCTAATCCTCGACCCTCATAAATACCTTTGTACGAAGGTTTTACATGGAAAAAACGATCAAAGACTTTGTCTTGTGCATCATAGGGAATACCGATGCCGGTGTCAGATACTTCAAATTGCAATAAACCAGATTCTTCTTCTATATGAAGGGGGTATACTTCTATTTTGACGTGACCAACTTTGGTGAATTTGACCGCATTGCTTAGTAAATTTAATAGAATATGATAAATCTTCTTTTTGTCGCCGATCAGAATAGAAGGAAGATTTGGATCAAGTTGGGTGAGTAATTCAATTTTTTTGACAATAATAGAGGGCAATTCCAATTCGACTGTGGAATTGATGACTTCTAATAAATTAAACGGTTCTTCTTTTGTTTTGTTTTCGTTGACGTTATCTGCCGATATGGCGTCTAAAACTTCGTTGAGCATTTTAAGAAGTTGACCGCCACTGTCGCCCAACCATTGGGCATATTGTTTTTGCACGGGATCTTCCAGTGTATCTTTCAACATTTGCGCCATGCCCAGTACACCAGTTAATGGGGTTCGAATGTCATGACTCATATTGGCGATAAATTCTGTTTTGGCACGATTAGCGACTTCTGCTTCTTCTTTGGCTTTGCGAAGATCATCTTGGAGTTTTTTTAACTCTGTAATATCTAAAGATATACCAATGATACCAATCACATTTTGGTTTTTGTCTCTCAATGGTTCTTTTGATGTCAGAAAGGTATGGATGGCGCCGTCACTTAAGGTTGCAATCTCTTCTAGTTTTAAACCTTCTCCGGACGTCATTATTTTTTGGTCGTTTTCAATGATAAACTTTGCCTGGTTTCTCCATACAAAATCATGCTCTGTTTTACCGACCACATCCTCAGGGCGCGAAAACCCAGCTAATTTGGCATGCGCTAAATTGCCGCCGAGAATAATACTGTGTGTATCCTTCCAATAAACGCTTGCTGGAACAATTTGAATTAAATTATTAAGATAGGCTTTGGTTTTATCGCTTTTGTGCTTCAAAGTCGTGTACTTTTGTTCTAAATCTTGCAGACGCTTGATATAAAACTGTATGTTTTCTTCGAGAAAAAAAGTAATGCCAAAACAGGAGAATTGCGTGATCTGCACAGTTTTATGTATATTAGGTCCAAAATAATATGTTTTTTGAAGATTTTTGTTCTTTTTAGAGAATAGGTGGGTATATTCAACCTGTATGCCTAACTGTTCCAGAAACTGAGCCACATCCAAACCCTTTAATTTGCTTTTAAGAGGTATTTGGAGCAATTCTCGATAATGTTGATTACAACCCAGGTACTTTCCTTTGCGATCAATCCAATACGCTGGATTTGGGTAGTGCTCGAACAGCTTATGATAAATAACATTTAAAATGTTGGTATTAGGCCATCTCATTCATAGGATCCATTATATAGTGGCTGATGATGTTACTGATAGATTGTACATGAGGTAATTTAAGAATCGAGTCATGATCACCTGGAATCAAATGAACCTCTACTTTTTTTGTGGTATGTAAGTCAAGGTAATTTGTTTCATTTTTCATCAAAGAAAATTCCCCACTTTGATGCTGTGCTTTGAATAAAAAAATCTTTTTGTTAATTTTCGGCGGAGTATATGCCATGCCTAAATCTTGCAACCGGTAATAGTATAATTCCATCCACGGTTGTGGATCAAAGTTTTCTTGAATCAAGTCGGTTGCTACACGATCGTACTGTTGCATGATGCTGTGTTTCAGCGCTGCTTTGGTTTCAGTGTTGGCACAATTAGATACAATCCATGTGTCAAATGAGATGACACCTGTGACACACTCGTCGGAATTTTGCTTTTCAAGCTGGGATACCATTTCCAAGGCCAGCATGCCGCCAAATGAATATCCAGCAAGCATAAATGTACTGATAGGGAGCTTTTTTAACAATAGATGATTATAAAAACTTGCCATAGAAACGATGTCATCAAACATGATTTGATTGGTATCGATGCTGGGATCTTGGATGATATAACAAGGTTGATCTTCAGGTAATAACTTAATCAAATCCAAATAACAGAATCCAGTTCCACCAATAGGGTGCACAAAAACAATAGGTGTTTTACCAAGATCACCGGGTTTGATTTTTTTCAGAGAGTTGTCGTATAAACGTTCACGGTCCACAGTGGGCGTAAAATGGGTTTCACTGAGTAGTTGACTGATTTGTTCGCTTAATAATTTGACATTGGCATATTCATACAAAATGGAAAAATTAAGTTTTACGTGAAATTGCTCATTCAGCATACGAATCAAACTAAGGGCAGAAATTGAGTTTCCGCCCAGATCAAAAAACTCAGAATTAACCCCAATGAACTCGGGTTCGATATGTAAGACTGAGGCATAAATGGAGATGATTTTATTCTGGAGCAAAGTGGTTGGTGACTCATATTCAGTATACGTGATGTGTTTTAAATTGAGACTCATCAGCATTTTTTTATCTACTTTGCCGGTGTTTGTAATGGGCAAATAGTCAACCTGATAGTAAAAACTAGGCAACATGTATTTAGGAAGCGTGGTTTTAAGATGATGATATAAATTGACCCTGGCAAGATCGTGATGTTCTTTTAATAAAATATAGGCGGCAAGATGCCGATGATGATTGTTCACCACCACCAATACAATGGCCTGTTCAACCAGTGGGTGAGTTTTTAATTGTGCTTCAATCTCATTTAATTCGATGCGGTATCCATTGATTTTTATTTGGTCATCTTCACGGCCAATATATTTCAAGTGACCGTCCGATTGCCAGGTCACAATATCCCCTGTGTCGTATAATCTTTCTTGGTTGTGTTCGATGAATTTTTCTTGATTAAGCATCTCTTGATTTAAGTATTGGCGTGCCAAACCAATTCCACTGAGATATAGTCTGCCTGGTGCGCCAACCGGTTTCGGATTTAAGTTTTTACCCAAAACATAGGCTTTGGTGCCGGTAATGGGTTTGCCGATATAAACCGGGTCAACAATATCTTGCAGATGTTTGATGGCATAAGCCGTAGAAAATGTTGTATTTTCTGTGGGGCCGTATCCGTTGATAAAGCAACTGGGTGGGTTGCTTTGATCAAATACGTGGTGAACGGCTTCCGCTAGTACAGCTTCTCCGCCTACAACCAAATACTTAAGGTGTTGAAATAAACTCGGCTCAGTAAATGCATAGGAATGAAAGAGCTGGGTGGTTAAGAACAAAATGGAAATTTTTTCTTTTTTTAGAAACTCGCTAAAACTGGTGGTATCTAGCAGGTGTTTTTTGTCAATCAGTGCCAGACGGGCGCCGTTTAATAATGCACCCCAAATTTCAAATGTGGATGCATCGAACAAGACATTGGAGGTTTGAGCCACACGATCTTTTGCGGCAATTTTTATGTAATTGGTTGATTTTACCAGTCTCAAAATACCCGCTTGCTCAATCATAACCCCTTTGAGATCACCCGTTGTTCCTGAGGTATATAAAACATAAGCCAATTGATTGCTGTGTGTGTGCTGGGTAGGGGGGGCGCACGATTCTGATGGTAAGGTATTGTCTGTGACATTTAAGATATGGATTGACTCAATCGTCTGGTGCTCCAGATGCTCCAGCATATCTGAATCAGTGATCAGAAACTTCATGCACACATCTTTGATGATGTAATCAATGCGGGCGTTGGGCTGGCTTTTGGCCAAAGGTACGTAGTAACCGCCTGATTTGATGATGCTGAGCATAGCAATGATGTGCTCAATGTCTTTTTTTAGAAAAATACCCACAGAACTTTCTTGCGTTACGCCCATTCTTTGCAGCCGGCGTGCCATTTGATTGGATTGTTTATCTAGCTCGCCGTAGGTTATGGACTTATTTTGATAAGTGATCGCGATAGCGTTGGGTTTTTTTGCCGCTTGTTCTGTAAAGGTGGTGATTAAATTTTGGTCTTTAGGATAAGCGGATATTTTGGGGTTCCAGCGATTGAAAAGCATGTTTTTTTGTTGTGCGGTAAGCAATTCAATACTGACAGCTGGGATGTCTCTTTGCTGGGTGATATGCTTCAATAAGACTTTGAACGCGCTGATCATATGTTCAATGGTGCTTGTGTGAAACAAAGACGCATTGAACTCAAATACTCCATCAATATGTGGCCCTGACTCTTGCATAAAACACACAAGATTACCAAATCGACATTCTTTGCATGAATCATACAGCAGCGCCGTGTCATTAGATGAATAAACACGCTGGCATTGTGTCTCATCAATCGTTAGCTCAGGGGTGGGATAATTTTGAAAAATAAATCCTGCTTGGCTGAATGAATGCATTTTGGAATTAACGGTTTCTCCGGTGAGTTGAAGAATTTCATTAAAAGGCAGATCTTGGTGAGTAAATATATGGTTTAATATTTTTTTATTGGCTTTGAGTAATTCTTCAAATGTGCTTTCAGTTCCAATTTGAAAGCGAACCAATAACAAGTTTACAAAAAAACCCATGATATTGCCGGTATGTACGTGATGTCGACCGGATACTGCGGTTAGAAAACTCACATCGCTTTGGTTGGTGTAATGCGATAAAAGTAATCCAAATGCTGAAATCAGCAAATCATATAAAGTGACATGATGTGTGATCGATAAGCGTTTCAATTGACGCGTGGTTTGTGCATCAAGTTTAAAATTAATGCGGCTATTGAGTTGCGTCTCGTTATTCTTTTTTCTGATTTTGTCGTAGATGAGTTCGAGTTTGGGGAGTTTATAGAGATGTTTTTCCCAAAAATCTTTTTGCTTCGATAGAACGTCGTCAGAAATATGATCCATTTCCCACTGGATATAATCTACGTAAGAAGCAGCTTGCGGGGCAAGGTGAAGATCGATATGTTTTGTATAGGAGTGATAAAATAGACTGAGTTCCTTTAAGAGAATATTCAAAGACCAGCCATCATGAATGATATGATGAATACAAATGACTAATCTCGTGGTTTGTTCGCATTGTACGAGCGCGGCTCGGAGCAAAGGGGGGTGCGATAATTCAAAAGGTTGGTGTTGAAACGTATCTTCAAAGTTTTGCAGTGCTATTGGGTCTGACAAAACCACTTGTTGTAATTGAAAATTAAGAGACGAATGAGTGTTGGCCCGGATGAAAGGTTGATCGTCTTTCTCATAAAAAGCAAAACGTAACACATCATGTCGTTCAATCAGGGTGAAAAAAGCGCGTTCCATGCATGCGTGATCAACATTATTAGGCACCGCATAAGCCAAAAACATATTGTTTCTACTGCTCTTTTCTGCAAGTTTTTCATCATACCATAGTCTTTTTTGAGCATTGGACAAAGGGATGTCACTGGACTGATTCAAAGGCTTGATAGAAGTTGGTATAGCGGGTGACTGGAGTTTTTCGAGCAATTGTTTGATTAATTTATTGACGGTAACAGATTGATGTAATAAATCGAATGGATTGATTTCAATCTGGTGAGTTTGAAAAATCTCGCTGGCGATGAGAACTGCCTTTAGGGAGTCTATACCAAGATCAATAAAGGAAATATCAGTTTCGGTAATCACCAATTCATGTCGTTTGAATATTTCTAATAAGCTTATTTTGATGGATTGGAACGTGCTGTTTTTTGGAAGTGCATTTTTTTGGGGCTCTTTTGTCGGATGGTTGATGAAATTTCGAGCGATATCGAGCATAAAATCGTTAGATACCTGGGTGAAGGACTGAATAGGTCTTGTCTCTTTGCGATGATGCTCTTTTGGGGCTTCAAGCCGCCTGTTGATCAGATCTGTAACATTCAATATTAATGGGTTTGGAGGGGCGTTGAGCTCTGCAATTCCGCCTATTTTTTTAAGAAACTCAATGGCTGGCGTATTTTTTGAAGTGATAGAAAATGGAATGATTATTTTCGAGAGTTGCTGTTTTTCTGCGATAGCCGTTAAATGCTTGAGGATATCTTGTTCAACCCCTAGACCCAAGATACGGCAACTGAGAAAAAAAGCATGAATTTCAAGGGCAGCATGATTTTTTTGATACGCCACAACGCCCACAAGTCCGTAATCGCCAAACTTATCTGTGACATGGATTGTAACGCAGTGTGGGGCTCCTGAAACGATGCTGTTGTGGAATGCTATGCTGGTCATTGCGTTTGGGGAAATATTGAATTGATTTGTTCTTTGACTCAACTGCACGATGCGATCAAAGTCTTTAAGGGTTGCATCATGGATTTGGGTTTTTATTCCCAGTGTTTTTACAAACTTTTCATAAGAAATACTGGTCGATTTTAAGTTGTGGCGCAATTTGTTTTTTTGGTAAAATTCGGTTCTGCTTCCATCTTCGATGCTGGTTTTTTGGTAATCAAAAGCCCAAATATTTTTTAAATAAGGCAGTCTATCTTGCTTAGATTTCGGCAGTTGGATGACCAAAACCTCTGGTAAATGACTCTTTACTTCCGCGCATTCAAGTTTGTTGTCGTCGATAAAAACAAAACTACTGGGATCCAAATCAAGTTCCTGCGCGATGGATTGGATATTAGACGACTTGGGCTGCCAATTGATTCTAAATGAACAAATATGTTTGTCGAGATCGAGCAGAAGATCGGTTCGGTGCTTGAACACTGCTAAGATAGACTCTTCGCTGTTTTTACTACATAAACAAATAAGAAAGCCAGCTTGATGGCATTCGAGTATAAACTGTTGCAAAGCGATATCATGTTTGTCGATCACAATACCATCAATGCCATCTTCTTCTATGACACCTCTCCACAATGTTTCGTCACAATCTAGAATGATGGCTTTGTAGGGTTTTCGTGATAGCAATGAGTATTTCCTGGCTATCAGCGTGCTTAGTGTGTGATAAAAGTCTAGTGTGTATGGGATGTGCCCATGCTTTTCAGTGTAAGGATCAAAGATACTTGTCGTATCAGCATCTGTGTGGTTTAGAATATCGTGAGATGTCAACACAACAATATTTTGCAAAAGCCCGAGGTTTTGTTGTAGTTGTGTTTCAATGTGTTCGTAAAACAAAGGTTCCGCTGGATCTGGGTGTAGAGATGGTGTCATCAGAAGCAATAGCGGAACATGCATCTTACTGTGCATGCTCTTAAATGCTTGAGTCATTTCTGTCAATTGGGTTTCAAAGGGTTGCGAGGTAGGGAATAGATCGGATAAGCGAATCAAAATAACATTCATTCCCTGCTTGTTTTGATTCAAAGCACTCGCTGGCATCAACATTTGCTGAAAAATTTGATTATAGATGAACAACGGCTCTTGATCAGAGAATTTTTCTAATAGCGTCCTGAGATGTGGATGCATCACATCGGCAGTAAATGTTGATGTTATTATGATCATTCATATACCCTATATGCTTAGAGATAGATCATACATGCAAATCTATGGGCCCTAAGATATGACTATTTTATAGCGACGCGAGCATTATAGATGATTTATGCTTTAGACCAAAGACAAAGTTTAAAATATTGTTTTTGATAGGATAATGATTTGACAAAAAGACAAACAGGCCTAAAATTAATCATATAAACTTATCACACGGATTATTATGCCTAAAAGCAAACGCGAACAACAACAAGAAGCGGAACTATCGCCTCTTAGTGCGACGCAACGTGCCTTGGCCCGGCGCAGAAATCCCAGCCAAGCAGAGGAAATATCTAATACAGGGCCTGTGGATACCCCAGGTGAGATTGCTTATCGGTATTACAACAATGGTCCGGTAGACACAGATGCTGAAAGGAAAGTGCGATATGATAATCCCGGTCCTGTGGATACAGTCAATGAGCATAGATTTAAAGATAAAATGCAAACCATAAAGCAAGAACCGGAACCCAGAGATAAGCCCAAAGATCTTGAGCAAAAAAACAAAGCCAAAGAGTCTGATCAAAACAATCAAAACTCACCTACACCATTCTCCAATGCTCCGCGTCCTAGATAGCAGCTGTCTCGTTGACGTATCATCCAACGTATGTCACGTTGTCTTTTTTGCATCGTCGCGAAATCTGACATTTTACATGCAGATAACCCAGACTTTTGACCATGTTTTTTCCTTATCTACCTCTGCACATGACAAAAAAACCTGTCATGCCCGCGCAGGCGGGCAACCATCCATCAAAATAATCCGATGCCCAAATCAAGCCACTGGGGGTTGTTTTGCTCGATAAGGTTTATTTTCCATTGTCGGTTCCACTTCTTGATGCGTTTTTCTCTGGTTATTGCTTCGTAGACAATCAGAATGAATTTCATAATAAACCAAATGATGAACTTTGTACTTTTTGGTGAATCCTTCAGCCAAGCCTTCCTTGTGTTGCCAAATGCGTTGCACAAGGTTACCTGCTATGCCGGTATATAGGGTTCCATGTTTTTTACTGGATAATATGTAAACATAATATTGCTTTTCTGTAACTCCCCACGTCATCCCGAGCGCAGCGAGGGATCTCCTGTCGTGTGGCACA
>CAZVEH010000063.1:0-10744 GCA_964625775.1 uncultured Legionella sp.
GTGCCACACGACAGGAGATCCCTCGCTGCGCTCGGGATGACGTGGGGAGTTACTAAAAATCATTTTTTCTTTCGTCGAGCCAAGTAAGATAGTTTTTCCCAGTTACCCGAGATCAGCGCTGCTTTCTTTTTCCTGCTCCATCCTTGAATTTGTTTCTCAGCTCGCAAGGCTTCGATCCTACTAGGATATTGTTCTGAATATGCAAGTTTAACGGGTAATCTGGTTGCGGTATAACAAGTTGGAAAAGTTTTATTATAATACTGGTATAGCCTTGCCTCTAAATTATCACTATGCCCAGTATAAAGGTGAGCTGACTTTCTCTGATATCAAGGCGATCGTTAGGCGCTCCATTTGGTCAAATCAGTATTTTTCAAAGTCTGAAAATCAGCTTGATTTAGATAAATGCTCAGACGAAAAAATCAATTCTCTGATCTATCAGCTCACTTTAGCCGCTTAAAGAGCCCTTCGAGACGCGTGCTACGCACGCTCCTCAGGGCGAACGGCTCTAGAAAAAATGGCTAAACTCGAGGAGGGAGTTTAGGTAAACTAAATGACCGACTTACACACAAAACTTAACGAAGAGATCGAGTTTTTGCGTAAGTCCTGTTTAAAATCAGTCAACTTGTAAAGGTAGTGTTGCTATATAGGCAAGTGAAAGCATAATTTGAAATACATTCACATCCACGCCCGATGACACAAGAGCTTGTTGATCTAAAATCGAGACTTCAGAGTCGAAGTTGAAGAAATCTAGAGTTATTTTAACCGGGCTATATTGTATGAAATAATTGGGGTTGGCGTATATCCATATATAACACGGTAAAACTTTATCTTGCTCACCTCTCAAAATCACTTTATTTTCTTTAGAAAAAAGAGTAAACCGTCTGTTCATACCGAGTGGATCTAAATATAAACGGGCAACTTTTTCTTGATATTGATTCAGGATGTCAAAATCAAGCGTAGATCCCAATAGGGCAGATTTTTTTTTCAAAATAACTGTATTTTGCAATTGGTTTTGGTCATCAAAATAATAAAATGTACCTTTTTTATTGGGTGCCAATTGCAACAAACCAAGTTGCTGGTCTTTGCCTAGCAATCGAATTTGTTGAGATTGAGCAAGCTCATTTTTAATTGAAATTGCCTTGGGAAGCTCACTCAAAGATAGTGCGGATACGCCAACGCTCTGCGCAAGGAAAATAAACAAAGCCCAAAAGTATTTTTGCATCGCAAGCGCCTTATGTTGGTATAAAAAAAGAACATTATATGCTACATCGAACCATTTGTACAGTCTTTTTTACAACAGGACCAAGCAACAGTAATACTGCCCATCAAAAAAATACTACGGAGATCTATACAGATCGAGGGAGCCAATACTATACTCTTGTATGCTAAAGTATTTCTTAATTTTTTCAATTTTGAGTGCAGCGTTCCCAGCATTTTCGTGGTCTGCAAACGGCCATAAAGTGATTGGGCAGATTGCTTATAATCATCTGACGCCCAAGGCCAAGCGAACTTTTGCGCATCTCAATCAAAGCCTCAATCATCACCAGAGACGGTACAGTTTGGTTGCCGCCACTGTTTGGTTAGATGTTTTGTACGATCCGCGCTACCTCTCTTTAAAACCAATCCATTATATCGATTTGCCTTATTCTGTTGATGGCTCACCACTGCCTACTGTATCCACCACAAATGCGGTTTCAGCTATTCAAAAAGCCAGTCATACTGTGAAAGATACTTCAGTGAACGATACGCAGCGCGCTGTGGCTTTGCGTATTTTATTACATGTCGTTGGGGATATTCATCAACCTTTACATGCGATTACTCGTATAAGTCACGCTCACCCGCGAGGCGATCGAGGGGGTAATGATTTTCACCTGGGCAAAAATCATATTGCACCAAATTTGCATCGTTATTGGGATCGCGGAGGCGGACTATTGTCAGGTAACATGAATGCCATGGCTGTGAAAGATATGGCAAAAGCCATTGAAACGGAATGGAGGTGCCCTGTGTACGATCCAGATGTGATGCATTGGGCAGAGACATCGCATGTCATTGCCATCAAACAGGCTTATGCGATTGAAGAATACGCAACACCTTCCGCGGCGTATGAGCATAATACGCAGCGCATTTCTCAACAACAATTGGCTTATGCAGGATGCCGGTTGGCATCCTTGTTGAATTATTTAGCTGCCTGAAGTGATGCAATCACTTGTCCCAAGAAACGGGTTGCTTCGCCGCCAGTTACTGCGCGATGATCGAAGCTGAGTGACAGGGGTAACAGTCGATGCACTGCAACTTGTCCCTCATGGCTGACCACGCCTTCATACAAACGACCCACAGCAAGAATGGCCACAGCAGGTGGGACGATGATTGGGCTTGCAAAGCGTCCGGAAAATTTACCAAAATTTGACAGTGTTATTGTGGCACCGGTTAAATCTTCTTTGGGTATACTGCGGCTATGAACAGATTCTTTGAATTGATTGATTTTCTGGCGTAATTGTTCATTGTCTAAAGTTTCTGCGTCATGAATGACTGGCACAAAAAGGCCTTCCTCATTGTCCATTGCTAATCCCAGATGGACTGATTCGAAACATTTTCGAGCAGAACAACTGCCATCAAACCATGCATTTAAAGCCGGTTCGAATTTTGCCGCTGCGATGATGGCGCGGATGATGCGGACCGTGATGTCGGTGTCATTTGGCCACTGATGAATATCAGCTTCATCAAAAATACTGACTGCGACGACCTCTTGATGCGATTTCACCATGCTCTGTTGCATGGCTCTTCGAACCCCTTGTAAGGCAATAAATCCTTCTTTGGGTTTGGATTGAAGTTCTGCGCCTTGTTCTACATCACTACGCGTGATGAGGCCATGTTCACCACTGCCTTTCAGGCTAGCTAAATCAACGCCTAATTTTTTAGCCAGTAGACGAATATGCGGTGTGGCTTTGATTGCGCTTGATGCGGTGCGCTGTTTGCCTATGATAAAATGATCTTCTGAAACGGCGGTACTGGCTTCAAGATGACCCACCACAGTACCTTGATCTGCGCGTGGCGCATCTGCTTCGAAGGTTACAAGCGCTGCGCCTGTTTTAATGATATCGCCAGGCTGGCCGTGGAGTTTGGCTATTTTTCCTGTTTGGGGGCTAGGAACATCCACTACGGCTTTGGCTGTTTCCATCGATACCAAGGGATCGTCTGTTTTGACTGTATCACCGACTTTCACAAACCATTCATGAATTTCGGCATCTGGTAATCCTTCACCCAAATCAGGTAATTTAAAAATATCCATCTGAACTACTCCAAAATGTTCAAAACGCAAGTTTTGATGCGATCAATACTAGGTATGTACTCTTTTTCTAGTTGAAAGTAGGGCATTATCGTGTCGTAACCTGTGACTCTTTGTACGGGGGCCAAGAGATCGGCTAGACAATGTTCCATCAATAATGCAGATATTTCGGCACCTACCCCACAGGTTTTTGCTCCCTCGTGGATGATCACGCAGCGCCCTGTTTTTTGCACAGATTCGATAATGGTTTGGATATCCAAGGGTTTGATGCTGGCCACATCAATAACCTCGCAAGAAACACCGTCTGCTTTCAGGGCAGCTGCTGCTTGCATTGTTTCGTGTATACTGGCACCCCAAGACACCAAAGTGACATCGTCACCTTCAGATAAAATAAAGCATGTGCCCAAAGGCAATGCTTCGCCATCGTCTGCAACAGGCTGTTTCACCAAACGATAAATGCGTTTTGGTTCTAAGAAAATCACCGGATCAGGGTTTCTGATTGCGGCCAACAATAAGCCATACGCGCGTTTTGGAGAAGAAGGAATCACAACTTGCAATCCTGGAATATGGGCAAATAACGCCTCAGTGCTTTCTGAATGATGCTCAGGCGCTCGGATACCGCCACCAAAAGGCGCGCGAAATACCAAAGGACAATGCAGGCGACCACGGGTGCGATTGCGCATGCGTGCGGCGTGCGTGACAATTTGATTCATGGCCGGGTAGATGAAACCCATGAATTGAAATTCAGCGACCGGTTTTAAACCTTGCGTAGACATGCCCACGGCTAAGCCTGCGATCATGGATTCTGCCAAAGGGGAATCAAATACGCGATTTTGCCCAAAGCGTTCTTGCAAACCCGCAGTGGCGCGAAAAACACCGCCGTTTTTACCCACATCTTCACCAAAAATAACCACCGATTCATCATGAGTTAGTTCGTATGCTAAAGCTTGGGTGACGGCTTCTAGCAAAGTAATATCAGGCATGATCTGTTGCCTCCATTGCAATAGCGCGTTGTTCAATCAAATAATCCGGCAAAGTTGCATAGTGATAATCGAATATAGCACTTACGGGTTGAGGTGCTCTTTGCAAATATTCATCGACTTCAGCTTGCAATCGAGCATGACATTCTTCCAGTAAGGCATCTTCTTGGGTTTGATCCCATTGATGATGCTCCTCTAAAAAACGCTTAAAACGTGCGATGGGTTCTTTTAATTTGGCAGACTCTACTTCATCTTGTGGTTGATAACGGGTAGCGTCATCAGCAGTGGTGTGATCTGATAGGCGGTAAGAACGTGCTTCAATCAATGTAGGGCCTTGTTGTTGGCGCGCCTTTTCAATGGCTGCACCAATTTCTTGGCGCAGGGCCAGAATATCATTGCCATCCACGACGATACCCTGAAATCCAGCTGCAATGGCTTTTTGTGCTAAAGTCTGGGAAGCAGTTTGCTGTTTGATATTGACCGAAATAGCCCATTGATTGTTGTTGATGATAAAAACAATGGGTAGTTTCCAAACGCCTGCAACATTCAGTGCTTCGTAAAAATCTCCTTCAGAGGTGCCGCCATCTCCAATACAAACCACAGCAACATGATCCTCTTTGCGGTATTGGAAGCTAAAAGCTACGCCTGCGGCATGCAAACATTGGGTTGCAATCGGAACGCAAATCGGGAGATCTTTTGAGTTAGGTTGTGCTGGAATGGCGCTGCCACGCTCATCGCCGCCCCAATAAGCTAGGATGTCGGAAGGTTTTACACCACGTTGGAATTGGGCCGCATAATCCCGATAATAAGGTACAAACACATCGGTAGGGCGCATGGCGTGGCCGATAGCAGTCGAAATCGCTTCCTGGCCGTTAATGGGCGCGTATGTTCCCATTTTGCCTGTGCGCTGTAGAGCGATAGCTTTTTTATCAAACAAGCGAGCAAATACCATGCTGCGGTATATCTGCTGCAAACAGTCGTTGTCTTGAGCAAAATCAGGAAGCTCAGCACACAATTCTGCCTTTTCATTGAGAACTTGAACATAAGGGATAGAAAATTCGGCAATCGTTTGGGTCATGCTTTTATCCTTAGGTCATAGGCAAAGGCTCAGGGGCTATCTAAATCGTTCCCTCACCTGTAGGCGTGTTGAAAATAAAATTTATCTTAACATGCGTCTTAGCACTTTTCCTACGTTTGTTTTCGGTAATTCAGCATAAAATTCGACGATTTTTGGGATTTTATAGGCAGTCAAATGTTGGCGACAGTAAGTGATCACATCTTTGCTGGTGAGGCTTGAGTCTCGCGCTACAATACATGCTTTGATTCGTTCATTGCCTGATTTAGAAGGGACGCCAATGACACCTACTTCGAGTACTTTATCCATTTGAGCAATAACTTGCTCTACTTCACTCGGGTAGACATTAAAGCCGGATACGATGATCAAATCTTTGATCCTATCCACTAAGTAGATAAAACCGTCTTGATCGAGTCGAGCTGAATCTCCCGTGCGCAAAAAACCATCGGGATAAAAAACCGCTGCTGTTTCCTGTGGATTGTGCCAATAGCCTTTCATAACTTGCGGGCCTCGAACGCACAACTCACCAATATCGCCCAAGGTACACTCCTCTCCTTGTTCATTACGAATAGAAATGTCAGTCGATGCCAAAGGCAAACCAATACTGCCACGATGAGGGTGATCTAAAGGATTAATGCTGACCGCAGGACTGGCTTCTGTTAATCCATAAGCTTCAATAATCGGTTGGTGCACAAGCTGTTGCCAGCGTGAGGCAACGGTTTCATGTAAAGCCATACCTCCAGACAAAGCAATTTTCAATTGTGCAAAGTTCGCTGCTTGAAATTTGGAATGGTTTAATAACGCAGAAAACAGAGTGTTGACGCCGGTGATAGCTGTGGGTGGAAGGGCCTGAACCTGCTTGAGTAATGATTTGATATTGCGTGGATCCGTGATCAAAACATTGCGGGCCCCCAAGTGAAAAAACAGCAGGCAATTGGCTGTAAGGGAGAAGATATGATACAGCGGTAGGGCCGTGAGAATGACATCGCCTGGCCCCATTTGCTTTGGGGCAATCCATGCCGCTGTTTGTAAAATATTGGCGATGATATTGCCATGGGTCAACATCGCAGCTTTGGACAAGCCCGTTGTCCCGCCAGTGTACTGAAGAAAAGCGATATCATCGTGCTCGCAGGCAACTGGGCTCAATGGCTTTTGACGGCCCTGACCCAAAGCATGCAAAAAAGAAACGGTTTTTGGCAGTACCGTTTTTGGGGTACGTTGTTTAAATGCTGTAACGAGATTGACCAAGTGTCGTTTGAGCCAAGGAAATCCATCGCCAATATCAGTCTGAATGATATGTTGCAAGGAGGGGATCTGATCCAAACACTGAGCAAGGATGGAGAGACGTTGAGACCAAATCACGATGGCGTCGGCTTTGGCATCATTTAACTGATGGGTGATTTCATCAGCTGTGTACAGGGGATTGGTGTTCACCACGACCATGCCGGCACGCAAAATACCTAGTATTGCGATCGGATACTGCAATAGGTTAGGCATCATAACGGCGATACGAGCGCCTTTTGGCAGTTGGAGTTGTTGTAAATACACCGCGAATTGTCGGGAAAGTTGTTCTAGTTCTTGAAAAGACAAGTCGGTGCCCATATTACTGTAAGATATGAGGGGGCCGAACCTTTTAAATGAATCAGCAAACAGCTCATTTAAAGAGGCATATCGATGGCAATCAATCTCTGATAGTACGCCTTGTTGATAATGTTTCAACCATAACTTGTCCAAGTGTATAACCTTCTGTTATTGGCTTTCACGTGTTAGTATAAACAAAATTAGAATGGATGGGTATTCTAAAAATGATTGATGACCTGGTAGGCACTCAAGCCTTTAAATTGAAAGGCCGATTGTATACTTTAACTGTTGTACATGTATTTAATACTGATTTGGCATTATTTTCCGAGCAATTGGCAGAGGCTGTACAGCGTGCGCCGCGCTTGTTTGATCATACGCCTGTTATTTTAGACTGTTCTGCGCTGGTAGAAGTAGAGTTTGACATCGAATTATTTTGTCAGAGAATGCGTGAGTTTGGTTTATGTCCTGTTGCCTTGCAAGGCGGTTCTCCCGCACTACAAACAATGGCCCATAAACTCGGATTACCCTTACTGCATGCATCTTCTCAGCATGACAAAGCACTGCTGGAAGGTAAATCGCCAGAAGTTTCGCCACTACCTCACCAACCGGAGGTCAATCGAGCAAAGTTATACACTTCGCCTATTCGTTCTGGGCAGCAAGTGGTCAGTAAAGATGGTGATTTGATTGTGATTTCAACGGTAAGTCACGGCGCAGAATTATTAGCCGAAGGACATATCCATGTGTATGGTGCGTTGCGAGGACGGGCTCTTGCGGGGATCACGGGTGATAAACATGCGCGTATTTTCTGTCATTCTTTAGAAGCAGAGCTGGTCGCTATCGCCGGCGTCTATTGTTTGAGTGATGCTATGAAAACGATGCCAGGTCCTTGCCAAATTTATCTTCAAGATGATCGCATTCAAATTGAGTCTTTATGAACGAAGCTGTTTTTATTTCTGATTTGCATTTACACCCTCAGATGCCTGATATTATGCAGAAATTTCGTGGATTTGTGCAGTGGGCATCCAAAAACACACTATCCGTCTATATTCTGGGTGATTTTTTGCATGTTTGGCCTGGTGATGATGCAATGGACTCTTGGAGTGAGGAAATAGCAGCTCTTTTGGCAGAGTTGAGTGCGCAGCAGGTGCGCGTTTATTTCTTACCCGGCAACCGAGATTTTCTCATTGGAAAGACGTTTTTACACAAAGCAAATATGAGGATTATACAAGAACCAGCAGTGATTACTTTAGGCAAAGAGCGTATTCTTTTGGCTCATGGTGATCGCTATTGTACTCACGATGTGTCACATCAATGGTTGCGGTGGTTCACTAGGAATCGTTGGTTTAAAACGTTGTTTTTGCGACTTCCTTACCAGTTACGCCGCAAACTGGTTGATCAAGCGAGATCTTATAGCCAGCAGAATCAACGTAAATCAAGCGCATCCATGGATATCGTTGCTAAGCCTATGTTGGCAGATTTGTGTCATTTTGACGCCGTTGCTTTGATCCATGGCCACACGCATCGACCGGGGCTAAAAGTTCATCGTTACAAAAACGCTGATTTGCGCCAGTACACTCTTAGTGATTGGGATGAAATCCCCAGCGCATTGTGTTATAATAAGTCAAAATTCGTGTTTTCTAATGTTTGTGGAGATCAAAATCATGCCAGTTGATGAAGATTTTTTTAAGAAAAAAGCTGCACAAAAAATATTTGAAGAAAAGCTAGAGGCCATGCGATTAGAAGCTTTAAAAAACACTTCCGAGCTGCTTGCGAAGCAAGAGGTTGATATCGAAAAGCATGCGAGTCAGTATGTTCAGGAGCGTGAGCGTTTTATTAAGATATCAGACGATCGCCGCCAACAAGTGGGTTCGGAAAGTTTTCCCATTTTATTTATGCAAATGGGGCCGAGTTTGCTTGCGTTTTCAAATATGATGAAAGAATATAAACTCAGAAAGCTGAATGAGCTCATGCATTTTATGTCAGAAAATTTTAATACACGTGATTTTACGCCTATGGCGGGCCTCGCAGAGCTGACTCGATATGTTCAAGCTGTGATAGAAGATCAGCTGGCTGGTCCGGTGGAGTTGCCTCCGGTGTTTGTCCCTTATTTGGCAGAAGTTGATGAGAACGGTGTGCTATCCATTGACGTGAGTTTGCCTGATCTTCATCTGACTCAGCAAGAGGCACAAGACTTGCAGGTATTTAAAGCAGCAGTAGAAGACACGGTGACAAGCTGGATTGAGCGGGTCGAAGATAATGGCAATCCGCTGTATGCGATAGAAGATGTTCCAAACCAAGGAAAAAAAATTCGCATACGTTCAAGTGATAACGCAGCACCTCGGTATCTGACCAAAAGAGAGTTTCGAGAGCTTCGAACCAAGGTGATTGAACCCCAATTAAAAGCAGAGCACGGCTTGGATTTCCAACATGATGCGCCAGCGAATTTTCGTCCTTAAGATTTAGGTCAAAACTCTTCTGTTATTCCCGCTTAGGCGGGAATTTATGGTTGCGCTAATGACCTGATAGGATGAAGATGCCAGAAGCAGGTGAGGATGAATAAGAAATGGACGACGTATGAATAATAAATCAATGGATGCAGAGCAGTCTAATTGGTATTCCACCTATGGTTTGGTGACAGTAGAGCGAATTTTTGCATTGATGAGCATACGCTTAAGCGCAGAAGAACTTAGTATCGTAAGCGCTAGCCCGAACAGCCCTTATTACCAATTGTTGCAAGTCCCTCTTAAAAATATTTTCAATGGCATTATTTTAGGACAGGCTACTGATTATCGCGAATACGCGCAAAAAATGTTGGTTGATTACCTGATTTCAGGTGCTGCGAATTTGGCAGAAGATGAAACTAAGCCTCAAGGTGTGCGTTTAGAGTTAGAATTGATGCGATCAGATCTGATAGAGTCAGGAGATCAATTTGATTTGCTGCAGTTTGAACATCATAAATTGATTTCTGAAAGCCAAAGAATTTTGATTGAAAAAGCCAAAAAGTTACCTAAGCCCAGAGTGATTATTGATGAAGAGCACAGCAATGTGATTCAGCAGGTCATACAACCCTTTTTAGATCAGGCGGAAGATCTCTCTTTGAAATTCAGAAATTTCCGCACGCAGTTTTATCAGACTATTTTGAAAGCTAAAGAATTACTGGATTCAGTTCCCGAGTATATGAATATCTTTGAAGGAGATGAGAAACATCTCGAAATGCTGTATTTCAATTCTAAATTAGGCGACGAGTAGGTGTAGCATGAACTGTAGCCATTTGATTGTGCGGCTTTTGCACGTCCTGAGCTGTGGCCCAATCTCGACTTAGCCATTTTCCCAGAACCGTTCGCCCTGAGGAGCGTGCGTAGCACGCGTCTCGAAGGGGTTCCAAAGCGCTGATAGATCAAAAAATTAATGCTTTCTTTGACCAAATTGATCGCCTCGCGATGATATCAGAGAAAGTTAGTAACTCCCCACGTCATCCCGAGCGCATCGAGGGATCTCCTGTCGTGTGGTACTTGTAAAATAAAAATAATGAAAAAACACTCGAAAAAAGATGTGGTTATGATCAAATAGCTGTATGAAAGACTATGAACAAATCATTAGTACACTATTAGCCAGGATTTCGGAACTGGAAAAGGTAGTGGCACAACAAGCAGCCGAGATAGCTGAATTGAAGAGGCGCTTGAATAAAGACAGTAGCAACAGCTCAAAACCGCCATAATGGCACAACACTCAAGCAGGTAGTCCATCCAAATCATGTTGTCACACAAGAGTTAGAGCAATGCCCTGATTGTGAATGAGTAAGCTTTTGAGATTGATGTTACG
>CAZVEH010000064.1:0-10545 GCA_964625775.1 uncultured Legionella sp.
TAAATTTGAGACTTACAATCCCTCGCTGCGCTCGGGATGACGTGGGGAGTTACGATTTTTATGTTTTCTGTTCAAGATCCAACCCTTCGAGACGCGTGCTACGCACGCTCCTCAGGGCGAACGGTTCTAGAAAAATGGCTAAACTCGAGTCCCTCATTAAACACAGAACTTGCCTCTATCTCCGCGTATGAATGATGATGCACCTTGATTTTAAATCCAACTTTAGTCACAATGGTGTTTATTAAAACAAACAATTCGTCAACGCAACTTGCTTCACCCCCTGTTTCATGTGATAATTCGCATCATCTTTTACCAATTATTCAAACATGACAAAGATCAATTGTGCAGTCATTGGTGTGGGATATCTTGGCCGATTTCATGCTCAAAAATATCAAATGTTGCAAAACGCGAATTTAGTTGCCGTTTGTGATCACACCTTAGATACCGCGTCAAAAGTCGCACAAGAACTGAACGTTAAAGCCATAAGCAGATATCAGGATCTATTTGGCCTGGTAGATGCTGTAAGTATTGCTGCAACCACCAAAACCCACTATGCCATCGCCAAAGATTGCTTAGAAAACGGCCTTCATGTGTTGCTTGAAAAACCTATGACTGAAACAGTCGAACAAGCAGATGAACTCATTGCTATTGCCAAAGCCCGTGACTTAAAATTGCAAATTGGTCATATGGAACGCTTCAATGCAGCCCACATCGCCCTAACGCAACATCTAGATCACCCTTTGTTTATTGATGCGCAGCGCTTGGCGCCATTTACACCTCGCGGTGCAGATGTCAACGTGGTTTTGGATCTGATGATTCACGATATTGATTTGGTCCAAACCCTGGTCAATAGTCCTATTGAGTCCATCGATGCCCACGGGACGCCTGTTCTAACATCCACGGTGGATATTGCAAATGCCCGCATCACCTTCAAAAACCGCTGTGTTGCCAACCTGGTAGCCAGTCGTATCAGTTACAAAACTGAACGGAAAACCAGAATTTTTCAGCCCAAATCGTATATTTCTGTTGATTATCACGAAAAGAAACTCTCTGTATTTCATCAAGGCAAAGAAGAAGCCTTTCCGGGTGTCGCTTCTGTGGAACATCAACACATCGCCCTTGAAAAGGGAGATGCTCTCAGAGACGAAATTGAATCCTTTTTAACCAGTATTATGCAAGACACCACACCTATCGTAACAGGTACACACGGACGAGATGCGTTGGCAACTGCAGTACAAATTTCCGAGTTGATTCAACAGAACTTGGCTTACCATGCAATCGCCTAAACACGTTGTGATCATTGCGGGTGAAGAATCAGGTGATCAACACGCTGCCACCTTCATTCGCCAATTAAAACAACGACATCCTGGATTAAAATTCAGCGGAATTGGCGGTCAACACATGCAAGATGCAGGCGTTGAACTGGTGTCTGATTTGGCACGCTATGGCGTCACAGGTCTTTCAGAAGTATTATTACATGCTCGTGTCATTCGCCAAGCCTTTCAAAAAATAAAACGTCACTTGCATCAAACACAACCTGATTTATTGGTTTTAGTAGACTATCCTGGTTTCAATTTGCGCCTGGCAAAATACGCCAAGCAAGTGTTGCAGATACGCATTATTTATTATATCAGCCCGCAAATTTGGGCTTGGAAAGCCAATCGTATTCATACCATTCGTAAATATGTTGATAAAATGGCAGTTATTCTTCCGTTCGAAAAACCTATTTATGAAAAAGCCGGCGTTCCCGTCACTTTTGTAGGACACCCTTTGGTAGAGCGTCTAGACATACAGGGCAGTGTATCCTGCATGAAACAACAATTACAGTTACCCAAAGACAAAACTATTCTTGCTATTTTACCTGGCAGTCGACGTAACGAAATCAAGCGCTTGATGCCGATTTTACGCGAAGTTGTGCAACGCTTGGTACAGCAACACCCCAATATCCACATTGTGATACCCGTGGCACGGAGTTTGAGTATCGATAGCATTGCCTCTTTTTTCAAAGGACGTGAGTTACCGATAACCTTAATTGAACAACAAGCAGCTACAGCAGTATATTGTAGTGATTTTGTGATTGTTGCTTCAGGGACTGCTTCTTTGGAATGCGCGTTATTAACCAAACCGATGTGTATCATTTATAAAACATCTTTGCTGACTTATGTTGCCGCATGCCAATATATGCGTGTTCGCTATCTGGGTTTATGTAATTTACTACAAAACAAAATGACAGTTCCGGAATTGATGCAATATGATTGCACACCGAATGAATTAACCACATTCATGTCTGAACTTATTACAGACCAAGAAAAATCTCAGCGCATGGTCTCGCGGCTCCAAGCCCTTAAGCATGATTTGTCACAACAACAAGCTGATATGTCTATCTGCGAATTGATTGAAACAGAACTGGGGTATTATGCAGAATCATAGCTGTCATAAAAAAAATCACTTTATGCTATCCTTAACATGAGCCTTATCATGACCTATCATATTGATATCCAACACGCCTGCCAACACCCCAGCCCTTTCGACGATGCCATGATAACTTTATGGGCAGAAGCAACCTTGAAATCGATTCAAGAATCAGGAGAAATTACCATTCGTCTCGTTGATGCAGAAGAAATGACCTATTTAAACCTGAATTACCGCCAACAAAACAAACCCACAAATGTTTTAGCCTTTCCGACCAATCTCCCGCCCGAAGTAGCCTTTGATTGTCCATTACTCGGCGATGTGATTATTTGCCCCGAAGTATTAGAGCAGGAAAGCTTAGCTTTGCATGCCTCTCTACAAGCTCATTGGGCACATATTGTGATTCATGGCATATTACATTTGTTAGGATATGATCATATTCAACCTGAAGATGCAAAAATCATGGAACAACATGAAATTCGTTTGCTTGCAAATTTTGGTTTTGAAAACCCTTATCACGAGGAGCCCTATTTTGACTAAACTAGAAAAATCATCGCATTGGCTTCAGTGGTTGAAACATGCGTTACATTTGGATCCTCAAACAAAAGGACAATTAACTGACATATTGCGCGATGCACAAATTCGCGCATTGATTGATGCAGAAACCTTGGCAATGTTAGAGGGTGCCTTGGCCTTTGCTGAATTAAAAGTCCGCGATATCATGTTGCCCAAAAAACAAATGGTCTGCATTGATCAACACACCACTTTGACTGACATCATTCCCATCGTGACTCAATCGGGTCACTCACGATTCCCAGTCATCAGCGAAAAGAATGATGAAGTCCTTGGTATTTTACACGCCAAAGATTTATTGCGTTTTCAAAACAATCATACAGAAAACTTTGATATTTACGACATCGTACGCCAGGCACCTGTTGTGCCAGAAAGCAAACGTTTGGACAGCTTGTTGCATGATTTTCGTTCCCATCGGACCCATATGGCGATTGTTGTGGATGAATATGGTGCTATATTGGGTTTTGTAACCCTTGAAGACATTATTGAACAAATCATTGGCGATATTGAAGATGAATTTGATATCGATGAAGAAGCAAATATTAAAATTCACGCCAACGATCATTACATTATCAAAGCTCATACTCCTATCAAAGAATTTAACGAAGAACTTCACGCTGCATTCAATGATAGCTTTTACGATACGATTGGGGGCATTGTGATGGCCAATTTTGGCTATTTACCTAGACCAGGAGAAACCATTCACATTGATAAATTTGATTTTACCATCATCAGCGCCGATGCACGCCGTATTCATTTGATCGAATGCTTTGATCGTCGTGCAGAGGCTACGGCTATTGAAGATTAAAAAAACATCATTCTCGATGGCTTTTGATCTTTAAGGCATTATTTAATGTCGTGTGAGCACAGCTAGCAGAGATGGCCCACAAGGAGAGTCCTTGATTTGCAAGACCTTTTTTGTTTTTTCTAGCTCAAACACCATCATAGTACCACGCAAAAACACGGATTGATCTTTACTAAAACAAACAATGCATTCTTGTCAACAGAACGCAGTTGACAGATGGGGCTCAAAAGCCTGATCATAGTGATTTTTTCAGGATGCCTTATGTTAGATATCAAATACATTTTAGATCATGTCGATGCAATCCGGGAGATCATCCAAAAAAGACATGTTCAAGCCGATTTGGATGGATTACTGGAGCTCTACGCGCACCGCAAAGCACTTATGCTTAGCCTTGAGAACAAACGTGCGGAAGCCAATCGTATCGCCAAAACCATTCCTTCTGCTGATCAAACAAACAAAAAGGCTTTGATTGAACAAGGCCGCAGCTTAAACCAAGACATCAGTCAATCCGAAGAAGAATTGCGCATTCTAGAAGAAGCCTACCAAACCGCCCTGTACACCATTCCTAATCTTTTGGCGGATGACACCCCTGTTGGCGCAGATGATGAAGAAAACATTGTACTTCGAACTCATTTGGAACCCAGAGTTTTTGATTTTCAACCCAAAGATCATCTGGAACTGGGCAAAGCATTAAATATTCTGGATTTTGACAGCGGCGCCAAAGTCACTGGGAGTAAATTTTACTTTTTAAAAGAAGATGCCGTGTTGCTAGAGTTGGCACTGCAGTTATTTGCCATGAAAGTTGCCAAAGAATTTGGCTATACACAATTTATTACCCCTGATATGGCCAAAAAATCTGTTTTGATTGGCACGGGATATTCACCTCGTGGTGAAGAATCCAACATTTATAATTTAGAAGACTTGGATCTTAGTCTGATTGCGACCGCAGAAATTACAGTGGGTGGTATTCACAGTGCTGAGATTTTGGAAGAAGACCAACTCCCATTGAAATATGTCGCCCTTAGTCATTGTTTTCGTCGAGAAGCAGGTTCCGCGGGTAGGGAAAGCAAAGGCCTCTATCGCGTTCATCAGTTTTCTAAAATTGAACTCTTTCAAATCACTACCCCTCAAACCAGCGAAGCTGCGTTGGAAGATATTTTGGCCTTAGAAGAAACCATTTACCAAAGATTGGGGTTACCCTATCGTATCGTCAGAATTTGTGCAGGCGATCTGGGTGCGCCAGCGTACAAGAAATATGATATTGAAGCATGGATGCCAGGACGAGATTCAGAGCAAAAGTATGGTGAAGTGACCTCAGCGTCAAATTGCACCGACTTTCAGTCGCGTCGCTTGAATATACGATATCGCACCAAAGACAATCAAAAAATATTTCCTCACACGTTAAATGGCACGGCAATCGCGCTCAGTCGTACGTTGATTGCTATTTTGGAAAATTATCAACAAGCGGATGGCAGCATAGTCATTCCAGAAGTATTGCGGCCTTATATCGGCAAAGACTGCATCACCCAATAAAAAGCGAGGAAGATCCCATGCTGGATCACATAGCAGATAGTTTCATGCTTATCGCAAGCCAAACCAAAACCAATATAGCGTTTTTATCTCAGATCCTCCTGCTGCTTTGGGGGATCTATGGGGTGAATCTGTTTCTTGGCAAACGCCTCTTATATTTGGGTATTGTACCCAGACATCTCCAAGGGTTACCTGGTATTGTCTGCGCACCCTTTTTACATGCAGACTTTAATCATTTGTTTTTTAATTCTATTCCATTGATTGTGCTCTCTAATTTTATATTGATTCAAGGCATCCCCTTTTTTTTACATGTCACCCTACTCATCACGCTATTGTCGGGCTTGCTCACTTGGTGTTTTGCAAAACATGGGATACACATTGGCGCCAGCGGTGTCATTACCGGCTATTGGGCATTGCTTGTGGCTAACATTTATCAACAAGGCACTTTGACTGCAATCATTCTTGGTATGGTTTGTATTTATTATTTTGCGGGGATCCTATTTTCCATTTTTCCCGGAGAGAGAAATGTCTCCTGGCAAGGCCATTTATTCGGCCTTATTTCGGGATTGATCGTTTCTTATTATATTTAGAGTCCAAATGTCCTAAATAAATTTTCAATTTGGCCGACTAATCAAAATAACTGCGATCTATTTTTATTTTGAAAGGACGACAGAACATGAAGAAACATTACCTGGGTGCAGCTTTTATGGCTTGTCTTATCATGCACAATGCCTATGCCAAAGAAAAAGAAATTGCGCTCACCATCGATGATCTCCCTTTTGTGGGCACCAATAGCGCCACCAAGGGTAATTTGGATAGAGCACAAACCCGATTCAATAAAATTCTAAACTACCTCATTGAAGCGCATATACCTGCCACAGGCTTCATTATTGCCAATTCCATCGCTCAAGGTCAGTGGGCACTATTAGAAGAGTTTCGTAATGCAGGTTTTGCTTTAGGCAATCACACATATTCACATGCCAATTTAAATCACATGTCTGCCGATAAATATATCGCTGAGATTGCGCGTGCTGATAAAATTTTAGCGCCTGTGATGACCGAACCCAAATATTTTCGCTATCCTTATTTGGCCGAAGGACGAGGCGAGACCAAACAAGCGGTGCAAAACTATTTAACCGCCAATCAATACGTGATCGCCCCGGTCACCATTGATAGCAAAGATTATCAATTCAATGAGCGCCTTTTAAAAGTCTCATGGCGAGTACGCGATCAATACGTCAATCAAATCAAAAAACAATATTTGGATTATATTTGGCAACAAACCCTAAACTCTGAAAAAAGATCCAAAGATGGATCTCACGTACAAATTTTACTGGTTCATTCTAATCTATTAAACAGTCATTGTTTGGGTGATGTGATTCAGATGTATAAAGATCATGGTTATCGCTTTGTTACTTTAGACGAAGCTTTGGCACATCATCCTTCACCTGATCTGGAACAGGCTGACACTAATGAACCCAAGCTGTCTACAAATGAAATCAATATGGGCTACGAATAACTATCGGAGTCATAAAAAGCTTGGTAAACTGTCATCTATCAGATGCATGACATGACGTGAGATATGAGCCCTACTATATTTTGTACCAAACTACAAAAAGACGCGGAACAACTTTCAGCACCGCCCTTTCCTGGGAAATTAGGCGAACAGATTTATCAGCAAGTTTGCAAAGAAGCATGGTCCTTGTGGCTCGCTCATCAAACCATGTTGATCAATGAATATCGCCTCAGCATGATCGACCCCAAAGCCAGAGAATTTTTGCGAGAAGAGATGGAAAAATATTTTTTTGGCACAGGTTCGGAAAAACCATCGGGTTTTGTCCCAGAAAATCAAAAATAATCGCAGAAAAATACGTCTGATATCTTGACTCCAAGTCAATCTCAGCGTTTAATACCACCTCTTGGCCAGATAGCTCAGTCGGTAGAGCAAAGGACTGAAAATCCTTGTGTCCCCAGTTCGATTCTGGGTCTGGCCACCATATTATTCAACAGGTTACATGGTAGCACTTAAATCCACTAAGAAAATAAAATAAGAAAAGACCTTTCTATCTCTAACTGTATTTGCCTGAAATACTCTTTGAAAATTTTGGCTATGTGCAATCACACCGATACCCAAATATGCGCCCCTTCTTATTCTGTGTAACTACCGGAGCTGAGTGAACCATGGCAGAACCGATAGCAACTGCTCTTTATCCTAGGCTTATTCTATACTGCTATGGCAACCCTCTTCATCAACAACCAATGTCACGTTACTGTCTTGAGTTAAAGTTAAAGTACCACAGCTTATGTCAGCACTTTCTTTCAAACCCTTTCGATATCCAAATGAATATGCTTTGTTACTCGGGCCTACACCCTTATAAACACTACCGGGTCCTCCTGATTCTTCGCCATCAACTGAATAACCAATCCCAGCTGCCTTAGCTTTGGCATCAATACTCACGGTGATGTTGATGATATCTTTTTTATTGTTTGCATCTGAGATAGGATTGGCTTGATCACTGGGTGCGGATGTATCTGGCTTTTGTTCACTCTTCGATGGGGCATCAGGTACTGGTTCAGTAGCTGAATCAGAATCTGACTTGTCTGCAAAGGTTGATATAGAAAAACAAGCAAGCATAATCGCCGTTATTTTTTTTGTATGTTTTAACATAGTATCTCCCTATGGCAGTACAGTAACAACATGCACGGCTTCGAATAAAGATGTTATCACTATACGGGCAAATCCTATCGTTGTCTTGATACAAGCTACCCTGGTTAACCTGGATAAGTTATGACTTACGCAAATCCTACAGGTTGAAGCAAGTTTTTTTAATAACAGCGTTTAGGTGGACTAAATGAACTCAACCCAACGAAGAGATCGAGGTTTTGCGTAAGTCCTGTTACTTATGACAGTTTCCTGACACAACGTACCGCGTAAACAGACTCTTTTAAATCCCCCGGTTGATTGCCAGGAAGTCCAAAATTATTGAGATTAGCCAACTCATCTGGATTTATTGTATGGGTTTGAGTTGAACTCCAATAAGACGCATTGAGAGGAACAATATTATTGTCAACCAAATTAGATTGTATGTTCTGCAACGTCGGATTCGATGCATCACCGCACGAAGAGGGACTATTATCATAGCCCATTTCACAGATAGCGGGCATGTACCAATCGGTGTAGCCATCAATCAGAACATGATAACAAAGTCCGGCTGCATAAGCATTCGCAGCGTATACCGACGACATGGCATTGTAGATATTTGTAGTATTAATTAAACCATCTAGATCACTATTAGCAGCAATTGATCCTATACAAGCGCCGGGACAACCCGGATCCCAGGGAATAAAGGAGGATTGATCGCTTAATGAAAGTACTTTTCCATCAATGCTCATGTTAGGGTTGGTGGTATCATCCACCGAAAACACATATCCTGATTGATAATTACTACCGTACGTCAATACATTGATTGTAGTTGAAACAGTATTGGTATTCGTACCTGCAATATCGACTAATCCAGGTGATGTGCTGGCTATTTTTCCTGGCGTTATCGTAAGCGTACAAGAATTTCCTGGTGTAAGGGTCCCACAACTCACGGGTGAGATACTCGTCCCAGCAGGAAAAGCTGTTGTATCATAAGTGACGTTAGACGCATTTGAAGAGCCGATATTCGTCACTGTGATTGTTCGAGGAGTCCCTATGAGTGCGCTATTAGAATAAGTGCAAGAGGCATCAGGTACCGGACAATTTACAGATAAAGCCAATGCTGAAACACTAACAGTAAGCGTGGTTGAACCGGGTGATGATGTGCGTGAAACATTTAATTGATTGGCGGGATTCGGTTGATAGCATGCGTTGGGATTTGGGGTATTTCCTGAACTCACCTGACACACCACAGGGCCACTTGTGATGTTATTTTGTAATGAGTTACCATCAATTTCCAATGTTAATGTACACGATTGTTTCCCTCCTAACGTAAACGGATTGGGACAAACATCAAAACCGGATGTGATTTGACGAATACCCGCAATAGGTCTCATCGTAAGGACATGCTCTTTCGGTGACTGATTTGTTATTGTGTATTGTATGGTTGCAGTACCGCCAGACTCTACAGCCACGGTGGTTGCCGTGAGTGGAATAAAACGCCACAGGGGCATACTTGCATAAGCGCTCTGCATGAAACCATACAGTATCGCAATAACAATAAAATGTTTTAACATTCTAATCCTTCAAGCTATTAAAGTTACATTAAATAATAAACCGTTTGTATATAAATGATTGGAGCCTGGTCCCTCGCCAACGGTTTGTCCGATGGAGCGACTAAGATTCCAAGCACCCCAATCAGCAAACTCATAGCCCATACCAATTTGCCAGTGCTCGGTCAGTGATTTTTCTACACCCACGCCTAGTGTATAAGTGAATGCATTTTGCGTATGATTTGAAAAATTAGACATAGTTACTGCTTCAGGAATGGTGGGCGTATTTTTAAAGCTATTTGATTCATTCCAAGCAACTCCCAAGCTGGCACTTAGCCAAGGCATGACGTTTAATCCGATATCTGCCAATAGTTTTTCAGTAACGGCAAGATGAGTATGTTGTACAAAGTAACTGTGGCCGTAATTATTAAAAATAGGATCCGCATCATCCCAAATTGCGCCCGATACCTGGGCACGACTCGTTACGCCAACGGCGATTCCCGTTTGACTTTGCAACATGTTACGAAAAGGAGATTGAATACCCCAAAAAACCTCAGCGTCGGTCAGTGCGGAGTGAGTCACTTGTTGGGTATACGTCTTTTCTATTTCTGGAGTTAAAAACAAATTTTGATTACCCACTCCTGCGCCCCACGCGGGTCCAAAACCTAAAGCAACCACAAAGCGATAAGGGTGTACGAACGATCCCATGTTGCTTGCTTGAAGAGTTGAGTGAAAAACAGTTGCTAGGACAATTGTTGCTATCAACGCCTTGTTTTTGATTATTGACATCATGTCTAAGAGTCTCAGTTTGGTCTATCAACGCAAAGTATGTTTTTTTTAAATATCGTATCAGTTTAAAATACAAATCTCTTGGCGTAAATCATATCAGGGTTAACATCGCCAGAGAAAAACTCAAGCTCAAATAAATATGTGCCGTAACTCCCCACGTCATCCCGAGCGCAGCGAAGGATCTCCTGTCGTGTGGTACTTGTAAAATAAAAATAATGAAAAAAACACTTGAAAAAAGATGT
>CAZVEH010000065.1:0-10357 GCA_964625775.1 uncultured Legionella sp.
TATTTGATCATTACCTCATCTTTTTTCAAGTGTTTTTTCATTATTTTTATTTTACAAGTACCACACGACAGGAGATCCCTCGCTGCGCTCGGGATGACGTGGGGAGTTACCCCAAAGCATCTTGCAACCTATGATCTGCTGTGAGTTCATAATCCCTAAAATCATGCCGATGATGCGCTCTGCGCCGTTCAATAAATTGTTTGCTTAAATCCACAGCGTGCTTGAGTGCGCTGGTATCCTGCATGGGATCATACACAGATAATACCGCATCCTGCCAGCATGAAAATCTTGCACCCTCAAGTCCAACCTTGTTTGAATGTTCTTGTGGTTCCAGCCAAGGCAATCCGCACACCGTGTGTATTTTTTGACTCAGAAGAACCAAAGCATTACGGCGAGCTTCTATACTGTGCCCAGCAATATGCGGGGTACATAGGGTGGCGTAAGCCACGATACCGGGATGAATATCTGGTTCTGCTGCATAAACATCCGTGCAATATACCACCTGCTTCCCATGGGTTAACAAAGCCACCTCATCCACAACATGACCTCGAGATGCATTGATGATCACGGTGTGCGGCTTGAGATGGGATAAAAAAATGGCATCCAATAGATGATAACTGGCGTAAGGCTCATCCTTGTGTAAATTCGGATGTAAGCAGATCACGTCACAATCGAATAATGCTTGAACGTCGCACGTTTCAAAATCAGTATCGTACATAGCACGCAAAGGATCGTAACTCACGACATCAAAACCAATGGCACGTAACCGCGTTGTAACTGAGGAACCCACAGCACCCACGCCCACAACCCCTGCCCGTAGACCTCTCAGGATTTTATGATGCTGCAAGTACGCCATACAGGCGATGACATAATCAGTGACAGCGCGAGCGTTTGCGCCCTTTGCATCTAACAAAGTGATGTCATGTTGTTTTAAATACACAGCGTCAATATGATCTGTACCAGAACTTGCTGTGGCCACACAGCGAATGCGCGATCCCGTCAGCAGAGTGCCGTCTACACGCAAGGTAGAACGACACAATAAGATATCGTGATTCACCAACCGTTGCTGTAATTCATCGGGTGAACTGTAATATGTGATTTGAAATTGTGCACCAAAACACGTATCCAAATGAGGTAAACTGCCATCGGCTAATAGTTTTATCATATGTGCCCTAGAGGATCGTCTTAGATTGCGCTGTTTGTGTCGCATGCTGTGCAAGGTGTTGTTGGCGAACAAAAGCTTTGGGAACGATCAATACTTTATCCATCAGAGGGATTATGGTACTTGTAGGGTCATCCTCTGCGATTGCCATCACCAGATCTGCGCGCCTAAGGTCGATTGGATGAACCCTATATCGTTTGGCTGCAATATGTAGATTGGGGATGACTGAAGGCAATTGTAAATCGACTAAAACAGGCGCAGATGCTTGTTTTGAAAAATTGCAGCTGACACTAACAGGATTGAAGGTGGAGGACAGAGTAAACAGGCAGTATCCCACCACCGCTATTGCCAAACATACAGCCCCCAACAACATCACATATCGTCGAGTCTGAATAGGCATGACGTGAGTCTCCTACGATTCCCCGTAAATATATTTAATGATATTATTCGCAACAGCTTTGACCGTCAGCTTATCTGTGTCAAAGCTCACGTCCGACAATTCCTCATAAAATGGTTCGCACTCATCACGTAACATTTCTAATCGACCCTCTAAATCAGGTGTTTGTAACATGGGACGTTTTGTACTATCTCTTTTGGTACGTTCAAATTGCTGTTGTAAAGAGGTTTTCAAGTAAATCACCGTACCTCTACCTGCCAAGGCGTTGCGATTTTCAGGCGTCATGATCACACCACCGCCGGTTGCCAGAACAATATTGGTTTTTTGAGTCAGCTCTTCAATGACTTTTTGCTCACGGCGTCGATACCCTTCCTCTCCTTCAACATCATAAATCCATGAAATATCAGCACCTGTACGCTCTTCAATGACTTCATCCGAGTCATAAAATTCAAGCTTAAGCTCTTTTGCCAAAGTACGACCAATGGTACTTTTTCCGGCGCCCATTGGTCCAATTAAAAAGATATTGCGTACTTTAACGATGCTCATTTAAATTACATACTCCATAATAAATTGTACATTCACTACTATGCTCAACCACAATGGGGACATAAAGTGTCACTATACCATTGTCGCTAACTAAAATTTGGTTTTCAAGTATTTCTGCAGCCCACCAAGTATACATCATATCGCCTCTGGCGTAATTACTTGAATTTAAATATTCCAATCAAATGGTTTAAAACACTACAAACTTACACAATATCGAACATTTCAAAGGCAAGACAGGCTATGAACTCACTATTCTAGGTGTGATAAATATCAATAAAGTCTCATGTCGCATTCTCAATTGCTTACGTTGAAATACCTGCCCTACAATAGGAAGATCGCCTAAAAAAGGAATTTGATCATGCTGATGATTGCGATCTTGTTGATAAATACCGCCTAACACTATGGTTTGCCCATGACGCATCAAAATATGTGTTTCTATTGATTTGGTGGAAATAATAGGCACCCCCTGCACGCGTTTCCCAGAATCCGCGTCTTGATTAATGACCAATGATATCATCAACTCTTGCTTCGCTGTAATCTGAGGAATCACCTGTAGGCGCAATACGGCTTTTTTAAAAGCCACAGAAGTGGTCCCATTGGTCGAAAATTCCTGATAGGGGATATCTTCACCTGATTCAATCACTGCAGCGATTTGATTGCTGGTCACTAACCTCGGGCTGGCAATCACTTTGGCCTTACCTCGGCTTTCCAATGCGGATAATTCTATATCCAATAAGCGTTGCGATGCCCATAAAGCTTCTGTTAATCCCAGTGAAGCCGCTGCCGCCTCAAGTGGTTTTGCCGCCAAATCTACCCCCAAACGCCCTCCTTGACTTGGCAAACTTACGCCCTCTGTGCTTAATTTACTTGGGGCAATAAGGCCCAAGCGTATCCCCAGATCACGCGCTGACTCTTGATTCATATTGACCAGACGTGCTTCGATGACAATTTGTTGCGCAGGAATATCCAAACGCTTGATGAACACCAGTAGTTTTTTTAACTGCACCTCAGTATCCTCTAACCATAAGACATTGGTACGCGGATCGACCGTGACGGTCCCACGGCGTGACAATAACCCATTGGTTTTATCTTTGATCATCATTGCCAAATCAACGGCTTTGGCATAATGAACTGAAACCACTTTAATTTGTAACGTTTGACGCAGTCTTTTTTTGATGAATACCGCATCAGGATTGCCCTGCAAACCTGGCGGTTGCGCTTCAGGATGTGAGCGCTTTAGTTTGCGCAAACGATGTACTTCTTGTTGTAATTGTAGGTTGCGTTGGGTTTGTTCTTGCATTCTCTGCTGCGAACGATGGACGTACCCTAAACCCAAAGCCAGCACTATCAACCCAAGCCCCAATAACCACCCCACCACACGCTTTAGTTTACTGTGATATAAATTGTCTCGCCACGGCAATAAATTCAAATCAACCATGATTCAGCATCCTCTTTTGGCCAAGCCACATGCCGTCAAATAGGAGGAAGCGTTTGTTAATAACGAAGTCATATCTACCCCATCTGCACCCCTTATGTGTCTAAAAGGATTCACAATAGACGTTGATTTATTGAAGTTCTTGCTGATAACTCGCAACAAATCCCCATCATCAGCGCCATCACCACACAGAAGAATCTGAGTGATTTCGCCACTTTGCGCGTGAGCAGCGTAGAAAAAATGACAGGCACGCTTGAGTCTCAACATAAGGCTTTCACCATACAGCAGCGCGGACTGGTCCATCGCTACACTGCTCAGTTCTTCTTCACGTAAAAACACCAACGTTGCACCCTTAAAAAAATACACTTTTAAAGCATGGACACTCACATCCAACACGATGATCACCTCATTCTCGTTAGGTGATGCAACAATAAAAGAAAATGCGCGTTGAATGGCAAAGGACTCAATATCCACAACCTTGGCACGCAACCCCGCAAGTTGTAACGCCTCAATGCGATCTTGGACATGTTGTATCCGTGTGGCAACAATCAACAGATTTCTTAATGCGCCGGGCGAAGACGAACCCATGCGTTTAAAATCATAACAAAGATCTGCAGTGGTACCTGGGACAAATTTCTCTAATTCTATACGGACCAGCTCCTCAAGATCTTGATCATTCAAGCGATCACTAACGGATATGGTTTTACTGATGGTACAGGCATCAGGTACTGCGATCACAGCCTCTAGAATCACATCGGAACGTGGATACAACCCTACATCGTTCAATAATTGTTGTATGGATTGAGATAGTGCGGGAATGTCTCGGACAAAATGTCCCTGCATCACATCATTGCCTAATACGCAGTGTCCATAAGAATTCACCCAATAGTGATCATCTGCGCAGTATAGTTCCAAAAGTTTTAGGGTAGAAAAGCTGATATCCAATCCAAAAAAGACTGTTTTACGAGAAGATAGAAGACGTGACCAGCGCATGATGCCCTCCTTGACGCTGCTGCACGACCTGTAGAGGATCGTGTGGGTTGGACAGAGTGAATTTCCGTGACACTCTTACTTGTGACGCAAATATAACAGCACTTATTTGATACGTCGAACTATTTTTAGAATTTAAGCGATTGGAGAGAAAAAATAATCGATATCATCCATCGTCAAGCCCAAATGGGGCGTGGGATGGTTGGTCAAGATGCTATCGACTAAGTCACGTTTTTTGGTTTGCATTGCCAAAATAGCCTCTTCAACCGTTCCAGCCGTAATCAGCTTATAGATAAAAACAGGATTTTCTTGTCCAATACGGTGACTTCTGCCAGCAGCTTGATCTTGTACGGCCGGATTCCACCAGGGATCATATAAAATCACTGTATCCGCTCGAGTTAAATTCAAGCCCGTGCCGCCTGCTTTCAAACTGATCAAAAAAATGGAGGCCTCTCCCGCCTGGAACCGATCGACCAAAGCCTGGCGATTTTGCGTTTGACCGGTTAATTTCAAATAGGAGTATTGGCGTTGGTTGAGCATGTCTTCGATCAGCTTTAACATAGAAGTAAATTGAGAAAATACCAGTACCCGTCGACCCTCTTCCACCAAACTATCTAGCAGCGCCATCAGCGCATCTAGTTTGGCCGAATTGCCATGTGCAACTGCAGCTTCTGGTAAGGATACCAATCGCGGATCGCAACAGACTTGTCTTAGTTTTAATAAAGCATCTAACAATACAATTTGCGATTTCCCCAACCCTTGGGACGCAATCGCTTCACGCACTTTTTTCTCCATAGTCATACGAATCGCTTCGTACAAATCTCTCTGCGAACCGCGTAACTCGATCAATTGAGTCATTTCTGTTTTAGGCGGCAATTCTCGGATCACTTGGTTTTTCGTTCTACGCAACAAAAAAGGCTGTACGCGACCGGTCAAGAGTTGACGTCTTTCAACATTCCCGTCACGCTCAATAGGCACTCGAAAAAACTGTCGAAACTGTTTGGCATCGCCCAATAATCCTGGCATCAAAAAATGAAACAACGACCATAACTCACCCAAATGATTTTCCAAAGGTGTTCCAGTCAAACACAGACGAAAGTCAGCCCGCAATTGTTGCATAATTTGAGTGGTTTTGGTGCGCGCATTTTTAATGGACTGAGCTTCATCTAAGATCAAATAATAAAACCCATAACTTAGAAACAATTCTTTATCACGCGCAACGGTACCATACGTTGAAATCACCAAATCATAGTCACCAAATTCCGCCGCATGGCGATCCGCGCCATGAAAAATCAACACGCGAAGATCTGGAGCAAATCGTTTGCTTTCTGCCAACCAATTGCCTACCAAACTGGTGGGTGCAACAATCAAACTTGCACGCTGCAAATGACCACGTTCTTTTTCTAACAATAAAAGCGCCAAAGCCTGTACCGTTTTCCCCAAACCCATGTCATCGGCCAAAATACCAGAAAACCCATAAGACTGTAGACTACTCAACCAAGATAACCCTTGTAATTGATAGTCACGTAACGTGGTTTGTAGCCCTTGCGGTGGCAACATCTCGGTGGCATTCGCCACAGATTGTAAACTGTGTAATTGTGAACGTAATTCTTCCGTACCCAACCATCGAGAACGGGTGGCTTGAATTGCCGACTCAACCTCTTGCATCAAGGTCAAGTGATAACGACGCAAGCGAATCTCATTGTTTTCTACAGCATCACGGATGCCATAATGGAGTAACAACCTTATTAAGGGCTTGATGCGTCCCAATGCCACAGACAACCATTTGCCATTCGCCAACGGTAAATACATCTCTTTATCATCAGGTAAATTCTCGATGTGCTTGGTATCCAAGCGACGCAACACATCTACCACCAAAGGCACAATACTGATCGGCTTATCATCGATCAAAATTCCTAATTGATAGGCAAAAAAATCATGGCCACGGGTTTCAAGTTCAGAATACCAAGAAAAATCATCGATATGCACCACATCTTCTTGAAATTGCGGCATCATCAAAGGTTGCTTAACCGGTTCAATAGGCATTGGCGCCAACGGCACGATACTTAAATTTTCTTTGGCTTGTAAGGCAAAAAAACAAGCAACCGCATGTTTGCAATTGATATGGGCTGTACAGGCGCAACGCGCGGAATCTTTGGGCCAAATACGCAGATCAATATGGACATCATAAATTTGTCCCATACTACCCTTGACGCGACCACGTAATAAGCCATCACTCAGTCGTATCGTCAAGACATGACCTTGTTGAAAATAGGTCTGGCCATTTAGAAAAGCTTTCGGAGAAAACTCTTTCTGTAATTGTGACAATGCGGATTTCAACATATTTTGATACTAGGGTATACTGTAAGTCGAAACACCAAGCGGCCCTGTACAATGACCCAAGCACTGACTATCTTGATGGCGCAAATAAACCCTATTGTGGGCGCTATTGAATCAAACACTGATAAAATCATCCAAATTATAACCACTCATCAAAAGACTCACGATTTGATCATATTTCCTGAATTAGCTCTTTGTGGTTATCCACCAGAGGATTTACTATTGCGCCGTGATATGCTTGAGCGCATTGACCACGCTTTAACGACCATTACAGCTGCAACCCAGAACTGTACCATTGTGCTTGGTCATCCGCAAATTGTAAATGGCTTATGTTACAATACCGCAAGTATTATGTATCAAAGTAAGCTCAGCGCACAATACCATAAACAACAACTTCCCAATCACGGCGTGTTTGATGAAAAACGCTATTTCACACCTGGACATGCGCAGTCGTGTATCATCACCCTTAAAGAATATCGCATCGGCATTTGTATCTGTGAAGATGTATGGCAAGGAGATGTTGTCCCTCATCTTGTTCAACAACAGAGTGATTTGGTTGTTATTTTAAATGCCTCTCCTTTTGAAGAGACCAAATTGCAGCAACGCGAAGATATCATCAGACAAAAAGCACCCGGCGTCATGGTCGTCTATGTGAATATGGTCGGCGGTCAAGATGAATTGGTATTTGATGGGCAATCGATGGTGATAGACCAAACTGGCCAAGTGGTTGCACGCGCACCAGCGTTTGCTGAAGCCTTAGAAACCGTCCTCGTCACTCAGCACAAGGCTGAAGGAACCCTCACCCCCCTGTTGAATCACACCGCCTTGATATACAGGGCTCTGGTGTGTGGATTACGTGATTACGTCCAAAAAAATAATATCCCCGGCGTGATCTTAGGCTTGTCCGGCGGCATAGACTCGGCCTTAACTTTAGCCATAGCAGTCGATGCGCTGGGAGCAGAACGTGTTATGGCGGTGTTATTGCCCTCGCGCTATTCCGCAGAGATGAGTGCTGAAGATGCAAAAGCGCAAATTTTGGCAATGGGAGTAGCTACAAAACAGTTGTCGATTGAACCAGCGTTTCAAGCCATTCTAAACACCATAGAGCCGTGTATGCCACAATCACAGTTAGGCATTACAGCAGAAAATCTTCAAGCTCGCATTCGCGGTATTTTGTTGATGGCGATGTCCAATCAAAGCGGGTGGATGGTGGTGTCCACCAGCAATAAAAGTGAAACAGCGGTCGGCTATACAACTTTGTATGGGGATATGTGTGGGGGCTTTGCGGTACTCAAAGATGTGTTAAAAACCAAAGTCTATGAGTTGGCTTACTATCGTAATCAACAATCAGCGGTGATTCCAGAACGTGTCTTGACTCGAGCACCTAGCGCCGAATTGGCTCCCAATCAAACAGATCAAGACAGCTTACCTGCCTATGAGATACTAGACGCCATTATTGTAGGGCATATGGAACAAGGATTGAGCTTCCAGCAATTGGTGGCTTCCGGTCATCCGATAGATGCGGTCAAACAAACATTACGCTTGATCAAACGCAATGAATATAAACGCCACCAAGCCCCACCAGGACCCAAAATAACTTCTCGAGCGTTTGGACGTGATTGGCGTTATCCAATCACGCAACAGTTTGTAGACGAGGAGATGCTCAAAAGCCTACTATGAAGATACTCACAAAAACATTAACCGGTTGCTGGTTTGGATTTGGAGCTGCGCTAACGAATGTGATGGTGCTGTTCCATTCCAATGTCCCTATGAATCATACCAATATGGTGGGTGTGGTGGTTTCCTTAAGTGTAGGGACAATCGTAGGTGCATATTGTGGCCGAATCTGGGGATTAGTCATTATCAAACTCCGTGCAGAAAAGATTTTTAGATCAATAGGATATGGGATGTTGATAGGCCTGATAACGTTCTATGCCATTATTTTATCAATGACACTCATTTCTTATGCACAAACAGGGTTTTTAAGCATGCTACATGCAGGAGATTATTTGAAAATTTTTATTTCCATCATAGAAATTCCAAGCCTTGCTCTTTTTGGTACTTTGATGGGTTGTCTTTTTGAACCGTTGATCCTGTTCATGAGTGGATTAGGCGGCGGTTTATTATATTTATTACGGCATCAGGTCATGGTTATTGCAGAAGGAGATGCCGCATAGTCCCCTTAAAAAATTTTACGGTGCAGCGATCTGATCTCTTTCAGATAAGATCACTGGTTGTATGTGTTATAGTCCGCGAGCCATTTGCAAGATGTGACTTGAAATTGTTTGATCAGTTTGATCTGTTGCTCGTTGGTAACCGCTGATCTTCGTTGGCTTTTGTGCGAAAAACATGGTCTTTAATGCTTCTCTATTGCCTTCTAAGTAATATCTTTGATTATCTCTATACTGTTCTTTGCCTTTTCCAATACCAAAAGTATTCACAACGGCTGTAAAAGGTCTTGATTGAATTTCTTGTTTCATTTCATCCTCGAATGGCTGATACCACGCATTGGATTTATCGGCTAAATTGAGTTTTCTTGCAGCAATAATTCGGTTTGCCAATCCATCTGATAATTTGACAGTTGCATATCTAAAGAAACCCGGATTGCATTTTTCTTCTGATGACGTGTGGCAATAAACGTTCGTTTGCCAACAATTTCTTTCGACTTCATCAGTGATGTCAATATGAATAGCCAAGGGTTCGTAATACCCTTTTAAGCGAAACATCGGATCAAAGGAAAAATAGTGTTTTTTGGAGAATAAATCCGGTTCATTATTTCGACTGACCGCGTCCAAGTAAGCCTCATTTTTGATTAAAAGGGGTGTTTCATCTAGCGTACAAAGAAGCGGGACTGCAGCTGTACAGAGTAAGCCAGACAAAGCCCCTATCACAAAGGGTGTTAATCCGCCTGAGATACCCACTATCAGCGTCACACATCCTAAAACAACACCAACTATAAGACAGAATGACAATAAAATTGTTAATTTTGATCTGAATTGACTATTGCTGAATTTGCTATCCGCAATTTTTCGGCAAACAAGATCAAAATAAGCCTCAGCATTTTCTGCGTTGAGGTCTATTCGACTATCATTGCTCTCAGGCAGTAAAATATCCTGCAAAACATCCAACGGTAAGAAAATATTCGAACGCATCGTATCGATATGTTTTTTGATCACTGTAAGCACTTCAAGTTGTTGCTGAACAGCCATAAATTCAAGATTGAGCTGGGCGTCTTGGCCACGCTTATATTCAATTGCCCGAATAAGTTCATGGTGGTATTTCGTAGTAGCTGCTATGAATTTGTTTATGTTGTCGATAGAAACTTGAACTGGATGATTTTTTCGAATTAACAATGGCATAAATCATACCCATTTTATTAAATGAAAATCAATTGTACTACGTGTGCACAATATAATCAATAAAATGTTATATTGGTAACTCCCCACGTCATCCCGAGCGCAGCGAGGGATCTCCTGTCGTGTGGTAC
>CAZVEH010000066.1:0-9963 GCA_964625775.1 uncultured Legionella sp.
TAAACTCCCTCATTAAAAACAAAACTTGCCTCGACCTCGAGGTTTTGCGTAAGTCTTGATCCTTAGCCCTATTAGGCTGCTCGTGGGGTAAGGGGTTCCTCAGATTTGCCTATTATGATACCCTTGGATTCCTTTTTTCCAGAGAATCACGATGAACGATTCCGACAGTTTATTGATTCGTGCGCTGCAACGCAAGCCAGTACCACGTACGCCGATTTGGTTGATGCGGCAAGCGGGTCGATATTTGCCCGAATACCGCGCCACTCGTGCGCGAGCTGGGGATTTCTTAAGTTTATGCAAAACCAAAGAACTCGCTTGCGAAGTCACATTACAGCCCCTGCAGCGTTTTGATTTGGATGCTGCGATTCTATTTTCAGATATTTTGACGATTCCAGATGCGATGGGTTTGGGTTTATCGTTTGTAGAAGGAGAGGGGCCGCGTTTTAAATACCCTATCCGAACTCTTGCTGCAATCGATGCGTTGGTGGTGCCAAAAGCCACGGATGAATTGGCGTATGTGATGGATGCTGTGCGCTTGATTCGTCAAGAACTTCCTTCTTCTTTGCCCTTGATCGGATTTGCCGGCAGTCCCTGGACTTTGGCGTGTTATATGGTGGAAGGAGAAAGCAGTCGTGAGTTCAAACATGCGTTGGGTTTGATGTATCTTGAACCAGAAGCTATGCATCGCTTGCTACAGACCTTAACCACCGCGGTGACGGAGTACCTGTCTGCACAAGTAGAGGCAGGGGCATCCGTATTGATGTTATTTGATACCTGGGGTGGCATTCTGAGTACACAACATTATCAACAGTATTCTTTAAAGTATATGCAAGATATTGTTCAGCAATTGCAGAAAAAACACCCGCATATTCCGCTGATTGTATTCACCAAAGGTGGGGGACAATGGTTATCTAAGATTGCAGATACGGGTTGTCAGGCCGTGGGCGTAGATTGGACTTGTGATTTAGGTGTGGCGCGTCAAACAATTGGACACAAAGTTGCAATACAAGGTAATTTGGATCCTACTGTTCTATTGACGTCTCCTGCTTGTATTCGCAGAGAAACCAAACGAGTTTTGACTGAATTTGGACCACATTCTGGCCTAATCTTTAATTTGGGGCATGGCATTACGCCTGATGTGCCTCCTGAGCATGTGCGTGTATTGGTGGAAGCGGTTCGCGAGTTTAGTCTAGAGATGTCTGCATGATCGTTGACAGTCTGTTTCGACCGGTCTGGTGGTTGCGAAACCCCCATGCGCAAACGATGTATGCTTCTCTGTTTCGAAATATTCCCCTACCCGAGGTACGCGAGGAACGTTTAGAGTTGCCAGATGGTGATTTTATTGATTTGGTTTGGCGTGATCAAGGATTGGCTTCAGATACACCTCTGGTGATCATATTGCATGGGCTAGGGGGTGGTTTAAGTTCGCCCTACATCAGAGCCCAATTGGAGCGCCACCATACTCTGGGATTACGTGTTGTTTTGATGCAATTTCGAGGGGCGAGTGCTGAGCCAAATCGTCTGTTGCGTTCCTATCATATGGGAGACACGGCTGATTTGGATTATTTTTTACAAGTGTTGTCTGCAAGAGAACCGCATACGCATAAATATAGTGTGGGATTTTCTTTGGGTGGTTCGATCTTGTTAAAATGGCTAGGTGAACATCCACTGCAAACTCATATTTCAGCTGCTGTAGCGGTCTCGGTGCCTTTTCAACCCGCTGTTACCGCCAATCGATTAAATTTAGGTTTTTCACGTATCTACCAAGCTTATTTGTTAAAAAAATTGCGTGAGCATTTTTTCCGTAAATTGGCGCGTCAGCCAAATGCGCAGTTGTCACAGTCTTTGCAGGCTTCTAGCACTTTTTGGATTTTCGATGATCGGGTGACCGCACCTTTGAATGGATTTAAGGATGTTCATGAGTATTATCAACAGACAGGATCAAGGGCCTATTTGATCAAAATTACCACCCCGACATTGATTCTACATGCCCTTGATGATCCATTTATGACACCAGAATCGATTCCAAAGCCAGAAGAATTATCGCCTTCGATCACCTTAGAGTTGAGTCGCTACGGTGGGCATGTGGGTTTTATCGCTGGGTCGATGCTTGGACGTCCCCAATATTGGTTGGATGAACGTATTTCAGCGTTTTTGATGGAACGTTTGTAGGATTGGTTTACGCCGACCCACTCTACGGATGTTTTGCATTAATTTTTCAAATCTTACCCTTGAGATCAAAATCTTTGTCCCCATATACGAAGCTAATGTTATTTTTGGAGTATGGTGATGAGCGATAAACCAGCAAAAGATTGGAAGAGTTTCAAAGAAGAGCATGATCACTTGGATGATGATGCGACACTTGATATCGATGAAGCGCAGGGGAATGGTGAAACTGGCACGATTGGAGAAGAGCCAGAAGAACTAGAGCATTTATCCTATGAAGCCTTAGAAGCCAAATTGACTGAAACTGAGCAAAAAGCGCATCAGTCTTGGGATCAAGCCACACGTGCTATGGCAGAACTAGAAAATGTGCGTCGTCGAGCAGAACGTGATGTGGCGCAAGCACATCGGTATAGTTTAGAGCGCTTTGTCGATGGGCTCTTGCCTGTGGTCGATAGCTTAGAGCAGGCTTTACAATTGGTTGATGAGCATGCGGACCAATCTATGCACGAAGGGTTGTCGTTGACCATGAAATTATTTCTAAGCGTGTTGGCCAAGTTTCAAGTAGAACAAATTGATCCGATCGGCGTACTTTTCAACCCCCAAGAGCATGAAGCCATGTCGATGCAAGAGTCTGATCAACCCTCGTCGTCGATTATTATGGTTTTTCAGAAAGGATATAAGTTACACGATCGCGTGATTCGTCCTGCTAGGGTGATTGTTGCAAAATAAAGAAATTTGTAATTCTGACTTGAAAAAATCAGATTACACCCCATATTTGAAAACTAAGAAACTAGATGACTAGATTGGAGTAGAAAAATGGCAGATATTATTGGTATAGATTTAGGAACGACTAATTCGTGTGTTGCGATTATGGAAGGTGGCAAACCTCGAGTGATAGAAAATAATGAAGGGCAGCGTACTACACCATCCATTGTAGCCTTTACCAATGATGATGAAGTACTGGTAGGGCAGGCCGCAAAACGCCAAGCGGTCACTAATCCAGCCAACACCCTTTATGCTATCAAACGTTTGATTGGACGTAACTTTGACGATCCGATTGTGCAAAAAGATATTAAGATGGTGCCTTACAAGATTGTCAAAGCAGATAATGGCGATGCTTGGGTACGCGTAAAAGATGATAACAAAGCGCCACCACAGATTTCAGCCGAAGTATTACGTAAAATGAAAAAAACGGCAGAAGATTATTTGGGTCGCCCAGTGTCTGAAGCGGTTATTACGGTTCCTGCGTATTTTAATGATTCACAACGCCAAGCTACTAAAGATGCTGGACGTATCGCGGGTCTTGAAGTAAAGCGTATCATCAACGAACCTACTGCTGCGGCTTTGGCGTATGGGATGGATAAAAAACGTGGAGACTCCGTTATTGCTGTGTACGATTTGGGGGGTGGTACGTTTGATATTTCCATCATCGAAATTGCAGAAGTTGATGGTGAGCATCAATTTGAAGTACTGGCTACTAATGGCGATACTTTTTTAGGTGGAGAAGACTTTGATTTGGCTTTGATTGAGTATTTGGTAGCTGAGTTTAAAAAAGACAGTGGCATTGATTTACATAGCGATCCTTTGGCATTGCAGCGTTTGAAAGAAGCCGCTGAGAAAGCGAAAATTGAATTGTCTTCAGCACAACAAACCGATGTGAATTTACCCTATATCACTGCAGATGCGTCTGGTCCAAAGCATTTAAACATCAAATTGACACGAGCCAAACTGGAATCATTGGTCGAAAAATTGGTGGAACGTACCATTGCACCGTTGAAAACAGCCTTGAAAGACGCTGGTTTGACCGTATCCCAGATCAATGAAGTGATCTTGGTGGGTGGCCAAACTCGTATGCCGATGGTACAAAAAAAGGTAGAAGAGTTTTTTGGCAAAGAGCCACGTAAAGATGTGAATCCAGATGAAGCGGTTGCAGTAGGTGCTGCCATTCAGGCTGCAGTATTGTCTGGAGAAGTGAAAGATATTCTATTGCTTGACGTGACGCCATTGTCTCTGGGAATTGAAACTCTGGGCGGTGTGATGACTAAGTTGATTGAGAAAAACACGACAATCCCTACCAAAGCGAATCAAGTGTTTTCTACGGCAGACGATAGCCAAACTGCTGTGACCGTGCACGTATTACAAGGCGAGCGCGAACAGGCATCTGCGAATAAATCATTGGGTCGATTTGATTTGAGTGATATTCCACCTGCACCACGTGGCGTACCACAAATTGAAGTTACCTTTGACATTGATGCCAACGGTATCTTGAATGTATCCGCCAAAGACAAAGCGACCGGTAAAGCGCAATCCATTGTGATCAAAGCATCGAGTGGTTTGAGTGAAGAAGAAGTTGCGGCTATGGTGAAAGATGCTGCAGCGCATGCTGATGAAGATAAAAAGTTTAAAGACTTGATCGAAGTGCGTAATCATGCGGACAGCTTGATCCACAGCTCTGAGAAATCTTTAAAAGATTTGGCTGATGAACTGAGCGACGATGAGAAAAAAGGCATTGAAGCAGCTATTGCGGACTTAAAAGAAGCCATCAAAACCAATGAAAAAGCGCAAATTGATGAAAAAGTAACAGCATTAACCAATGCTTCTGCCAAAATGGCAGAACGCGTGTATGCGAAAAAATCTGCTGCTTCAGAAGCCCCTCAAGCGCAACCAGAGGACGCAGCAGCCAGTGATACAAGCGGTGTTGTAGATGCTGAGTTTGAAGAAGTTAAAGAAGATCCTAACAAGTAAGTATCTGTAAGCATCATGGCTCCCGGCGACGGCAGGGAATTGCCATGATGCTTTACATCAAATGGTGAGTATTGCATGCAGCGTGACTATTATGAACTCTTAGGCATCGATCGTGGTGCGTCTGAAACAGAGATAAAAAAAGCTTATCGTAAAATGGCAATGAAATATCATCCAGACCGAAACCCGGATGATAAAAAAGCTGAAGAACATTTCAAAGACGTTCAAAAAGCGTACGCTATTTTATCGGATCCGCAAAAACGAGCGGCTTATGATCAATTTGGTCATGCCGGTGTGGATGGCGGGGCTGGCCACGGTGGATTTGGCGGTTTTTCTGGTGGATTTGGTGATGTCTTTGGCGACATTTTTGAGAATATATTTTCTCAACAAGGACAGGGTCGCCAATCTCGTGCGCAGCGCGGTTCAGATTTGCAAATGACGGTACAATTGACCTTGGAAGAGGCCGCGCAGGGCAAACAAATTGAAATCACGGTGCCCAGACATATTGGCTGTGGTACTTGTGATGCAACGGGTGCCAAAAAAGGCAGCAAACCCAAATCGTGTGAAACATGTAATGGCGTGGGCCAAGTACGCATGCAACAAGGATTTTTTTCAATCCAACAAACGTGTCCTAGTTGCCAAGGTGTGGGGCAAGTGGTGACCGAGCCTTGTACCTCTTGCCATGGCAGTGGTCGTGTGCGTGAAAACAAAAAATTAACCGTCAAAATTCCTGCAGGCGTAGATACCAGCGATCGCGTGCGTTTGGGTGGTGAAGGTGAGGCCGGTGCGTATGGCGGACCGTCTGGTGATTTATATGTTCAGGTTTCTATCAAGCCTCATGCTATTTTTGAACGCCATGATCGTGACTTATTATGTGAAGTGCCTATCAATTATGCAACCGCAACGTTAGGTGGTCAAATAGAAGTGCCGACATTAGAAGGTCGCGTCACTTTAAAAATTCCTCCTGAAACGCAAACAGGCAAATCTTTTCGCTTGCGTGGTAAAGGTGTTCAATCTGCACGTAGTCACAGTAAGGGCGATTTGTTATGTAAGGTTGTTGTTGAAACCCCAGTACAATTAGATAAGAGGCAAAAAGAATTATTGGAACAGTTTCAACAGTCGTTAGATGAAAGTAAACAAAGTCATTCTCCGCGAACTACCTCATGGTTTGACGGTGTTAAAAAATTTTTTGAAGATATGAAATTCTAATGACACATTCATCTGCTTGGTTGGTGCTGGCTGACGGCACCGTGTGGGAAGGAGTCTCTATCGGGGCCGAGGGTGAGCAGGTAGGAGAATTGGTCTTTAACACGGCTATGACAGGCTACCAAGAAATTTTAACGGATCCTTCCTATGCTGGGCAATTGATTACTCTAACGGCGGCCCATGTGGGCAATACAGGGTGCAATGATGAAGACATGGAGTCTGGTCGCGTTTGGGCCTCGGGGTTGATTATTCGCGAATCGTCATTAATTCCCAGTAATTTCCGATCACGTTATTCCCTAGCAGATTGGCTGAAGCGTCAAAATGTGGTTGCAATTTCCGGTATTGATACGCGCGCACTGACCCATCGCTTGCGAGAAGAGGGTGCCTTGGGTGCTTGTTTGACCACGGATGGAACTCAATTAGATCGGGCCAAACAACGTGCGGCAGACTATCCGGGTTTGAAAGGCATGGATTTGGCAAAAGCAGTCACGTGTCAAACTGTCCATCCTTGGGGGGAAGGACAAGGAGCATGGGGTACCGCAGTTCGTCCACTACAGTATCAAGTGGTGGTGCATGATTTTGGTGTAAAGCACTCTATCTTACGTATTCTCCACGACATGGGCTGTGCTTTGACGATTGTTCCTGCTGATTTCCCGCATGCCGAAGTCCTGGCTATGGATCCTGATGGTATATTTTTATCGAATGGCCCAGGAGATCCTGCAGCTTGTGATTATGCAATAGCGGCCACACAAGCTTATTTGGCCGCATCTAAACCTTTGTTTGGGATTTGCTTAGGCTTTCAAATTTTGGCCCTTGCTTGTGGGGCGCGTGCGGTGAAAATGAGTTGTGGTCATCATGGTGCGAATCATCCTGTTGCAGAAATTACAGGGCAGAAGCGGGTGTTTATCACCAGTCAAAATCATGGCTTTGCCATTGACGAAAGCAGTTTACCCAAAGAATTGATTGCCACACATCGGTCCTTGTTTGATCAAAGTTTACAAGGTATTATGCATCAGCATAAATTGGCATTTGGTTTCCAAGGCCATCCTGAGGCCAGCCCCGGTCCTCATGATGTTCAAATTATTTTCGAAGAGTTTATTCGTTTCATGAGCATACAACGCAGTGCTTAAAAAACTGAATACCACAGTACAAGGAGTATGAATCTGTGAATCAATCTAATGTATTTACTTCTGAATCGGTTGCTGAAGGGCATCCGGATAAAATTGCCGATCAAATCTCTGATGCGATCTTAGACGAAATTTTAGCACAAGATCCGCATGCACGGGTTGCCTGTGAGACATTTGTAAAAACAGGTATGGTGTTGGTGGGTGGTGAAATTACAACCAAAGCATGGGTCGATGTTGAATCCATTGCGCGATCAGTGATCAAAGATATTGGCTATAATAGCTCCGCCATGGGTTTTGATTGGGAGTCATGTGCAGTGTTGTCTGCTATTGGCAAACAATCATCTGATATTGCTCAAGGTGTGGATAATCAACAAACCAAACAATTAGGTGCCGGAGATCAGGGCATGATGTTTGGTTACGCTTCGCGTGAAACTGAAGTGCTGATGCCAGCGCCTATCGCTTACGCACATCGTTTGATGGAAAGGCATGCTTTATTACGGAAATCCGGAGAATTGCCTTGGTTGCGTCCAGATGGTAAATGTCAGTTGACCTTGCGCTATGAGAATGGCATGCCTGTAGCGGTAGATACCGTGGTATTTTCAACACAGCATGCGGAAGACATTTCTCAGGCGGAATTGGTCAAAGCTGTTCGTGAACAAATCATTAATCCAATATTGCCTGCATCCTGGTTAACGCCAACTACTCGTTATTTTATCAATCCTACCGGCCGTTTTGTGATTGGTGGTCCTTTGGGTGATTGTGGCTTGACAGGTCGAAAAATTATTGTTGATACGTATGGTGGTATGGCAAGACATGGCGGCGGATGTTTTTCTGGTAAAGATCCTTCCAAGGTCGATCGTTCCGCAGCTTATGCAGCACGTCATGTGGCAAAAAATATTGTGGCAGCAGGGATTGCAGACAAATGCGAAATCCAAGTGTCTTATGCCATTGGTATTGCAGAACCCACGTCTATTCACGTCGAAACATTTGGTACGTCAGCCTTAGATAATAAAACCATCATTGATTTGATTCACGGCCATTTTGATTTAACACCTCAAGGCATTATTGATCATCATCAATTATTAAGACCGATTTATCGCCAAACAGCCTCGTACGGGCATTATGGTCGAGATAATTTGCCCTGGGAACGTACCGATAAAGTTGCGGAATTACGTAAAGCAGTGAACTTCTCAAATTTAAAGGATGATATATGTCTGTAATGATGAACGAACGAGTACAAACCAGTGATTATAAAGTAGCCGATTTTTCTTTGGCAGCCTGGGGGCGTAAAGAAATTGCGATTGCCGAAACGGAAATGCCTGGATTGATGGCGTTGCGTCAAGAATTTGGCAAGGCACAACCGTTGCGCGGCGCGCGCATAGCAGGCTGTTTGCATATGACCATTCAAACAGCAGTGCTGATTGAAACATTGATTGCTTTGGGTGCTGAAGTTAGATGGTCTTCGTGTAATATTTTTTCTACCCAAGATCATGCTGCTGCTGCGATTGCGGCAGAAGGAATTCCTGTGTTTGCTTGGAAAGGTGAGACAGAGGACGAGTATTGGTGGTGCGTTGAGCAAACCATTCGCGGTCCTAATGGCTGGATGCCTAATCTTTTGTTGGATGATGGGGGTGATTTGACCCAAGTTATTCATGAAAAACATCCAGACATTCTCAAAAATCTTTTGGGTGTTTCAGAAGAAACAACCACGGGTGTGGCTAGATTGTATGAGATGGCAAAAGACGGTGCGTTGAAGATTCCAGCCATCAATGTGAATGATTCGGTGACCAAGTCTAAATTTGATAATTTATATGGTTGTCGTGAATCCTTATTAGATGGCATCAAACGTGCAACGGATGTGATGATTGCGGGAAAAATTGCCATCATTTTAGGATTTGGTGATGTGGGCAAAGGTTGTGCTCAAGCCTTACGTGGGCAAGGAGCAACCGTTTATATCGCTGAAATCGATCCTATTTGTGCGTTACAAGCGGCAATGGAAGGGTATCGTGTGGTTACCTTGGATGATGTGATCCAAGATGTAGATATTCTAGTCACGGCGACGGGCAACGTACATGTGGTGACGCATGACCATATGAAAGCCATGAAAAACCAAGCTATTTTATGTAACATCGGTCATTTTGATTCTGAAATTGATATCCAATCTTTGCGTGTGTATACGTGGGATAATATCAAGCCTCAGGTTGATCATGTGATTTTTCCTGATGGGAAGCGTATTATTGTGTTGGCAGAAGGACGTTTGGTGAATTTGGGTTGCGCGACCGGTCATCCAAGCTTTGTGATGTCGGCGTCATTTACCAACCAAGTGTTGGCACAAATGGAGTTGTTTGCAAAATCCAAAGAGTATGCGAACCAAGTGTATGTGTTGCCTAAGCATCTGGACGAGAAGGTCGCTCGATTGCACCTGGGTCGTATTGGAGCAAAATTAACACGCCTCACAGATAAGCAAGCGAAATATATCCGTGTTCCCGTAGAAGGCCCATATAAGCCTGACACCTATCGTTATTAATAGTTCAATACTATAGTATTTCGACTATAAATTAACCAATAACTTTGTCATTCCCGCGCAAGCGGGAATCTATTTCTCAAGCAACGTGATGAGCAAATGGATGACCGAATGCGCGGGAATGACACAAATTACATTGGTCCTGGTAACTCCCCACGTCATCCCGAGCGCAGCGAGGGATCTCCTGTCGTGTGGCAC
>CAZVEH010000067.1:0-9857 GCA_964625775.1 uncultured Legionella sp.
TGTGCCACACGACAGGAGATCCCTCGCTACGCTCGGGATGACGTGGGGAGTTACGATTTTTCTTCTATCTATCCAGAAAACGACAACTCCGCGTTATTGGCACTGGTTGAAGCTGGTCAAGATATTGACTTAAATGCGTATCCTGATTTGTTCGAACAAGACCTCGACCACGCGCACCATCGTCATGGTTACCAAGTTTTAGGCTAGTCTGAACCTGATTGTGCTGCGCTCAAGGGCGCATCACTCTGCTTTATCGGTTTTCCCTGCATTTTTTTTCAGTACTTTCATTGCCATCTGCGCGTCAGTATTACCGTTTTTAGCTGCCAGGGTGATCCAGTACCAAGCTTTGCGACGATCTTCGATGATGCCTTGACCGTAATAATACATATAACCAATCGCATATTGCGCTTCCGGTGAGCCTTTTTCTGCAGCGGGGCGTAATCGAATAAAAGCTTGTCGGAAATCCTGGACTTGAAAACTTTTGATGCCTTCTTGCAAATTATAGGAACTGGTACAAGCGACCAACATACTCAAGAGCACACTTATCAATAAACCACGCATTACTCCATATCTCCGTCTAAAGGCTTTGGCAAAGGCTCAAAGGTTAATTCATTTTTTGGCAAACTTAAACTCTCTAATTCGCCCTCTCGTTCTAAAATCACACCATCAGGTGTAATTTGCTTTATCTTCGCTCCGCCTGGCACAGCATCACCCACAGAAAACAGGCGCGAATTGCCCTCAGAAACATTAATGATCGCATTCGATTCATTGTTCTTGATAGAAAATAAAATACCTACCAAAGACAAATTGAGGCCTGAAGGTTTTACATTCGCATCAACCAATTCCTTGGGCATATATTCACCAAAAATTTGCGTATTCAAACTTTGGGCAATCGTAGATCGCTTCGTCACAGGTTGTCGTTGTGCGCTCTGTACTGGAAGTTTCAATTCAGAATGCAAATGATAATAAGTCACAATACCAGATATCAACTCGTAGCCAAGCAAAGCGGCGACCAGCAAAAAAATTATTTGCGCTGCGATGGGTCGTAGTAGTTTATCTTCAATGTCAGCAACAGAAAACATTATTTGCTCTAGAATGTCTGATTATGGTATATCATACAATGGTTTGGAAGAAGCCTGCTAGTACTCAATCACAATCAGGAGTGATCACATCATGGACAAAACCCACTTTAACACACGCGTTATCCATGCTGGCTTAAACCCGGATCCAAGTACCGGCGCTGTTATTACCCCCATTTACGCCACCTCCACGTACCGCCAAACCGCACCTGGGGTGCACCAAGGATTTGAATACTCACGCTCGCAAAACCCCACTCGGTTTGCTCTTGAAGAATGTATGGCTGATTTAGAATCAGGGCAAAATGCTTTTGCGTTTGCTTCGGGGATGGCAGCCATCAATACTATCATTGAATTGTTAACGTCAGGAGATCATGTTATCGCATCCTCTGATCTCTACGGCGGCACATTTCGCCTATTTGATAAAGTAAAACGCCGCAGTGCCAACTTGTCTTTTTCTTATGTGGATGCCACTCAGATAGACGCCATTGAAGCCGCTATCACACCCAAAACACGTATGATTTGGATCGAGACACCTTCCAACCCCATGTTGCACGTGGCCGATCTACAACGCATCGCCGAACTTGGAAAGCGTCATAACCTCATCACCGTAGCTGACAATACCTTTGCCTCACCTTGGATCCAGCGCCCTTTAGAATTAGGCTTTGATCTGGTTGTGCACTCTTCAACAAAATACTTAAATGGCCATTCAGATGTCATCTCAGGCATTGCTATTGTAGGAGAACGCGTTGATTTGGCTGAACAACTTGCATTTCTACAAAATTCTTGTGGCGCAATCGCGAGTCCTTTTGATTCTTTTCTGGTTTTACGCGGGTTAAAAACATTGGCATTACGCATGCGCCAACACTGCGAATCAGCTTTGTTTTTAGCCAATTGGCTGAACAAACATCCTGCGATTCAAACCGTCATTTATCCTGGTCTCACAGAACATCCGCAACACGAATTGGCCAAAAAACAAATGCACGCGTTTGGCGGGATGATGTCTATTGTATTAAAAGGCGGCTTAGACGCAAGCAAGCGCTGTTTAACGCGCTGTAAGTTGTTTACGTTAGCTGAAAGCTTAGGAGGTGTAGAAAGCTTGATCGAGCACCCAGCATTGATGACCCACGCCTCTGTTCCTGAAGAAATACGCCATAAACTGGGCATTGAAGATGGGCTCATTCGTTTATCTGTCGGCATAGAGCATCCAGAAGATCTGCAAGCAGATTTAGATCAGGCATTACAGTAATCAACGTCTTGATGAGTCACAAACAGACGAAACCGCTTAGATAAAACTGCCACATCATCAACCTTGGTCATATGGACCAAAATTTGTGGCGGCATGGGATGAGGATCCTCAGAATCAAGCACCACATAGTGTTTACCAGGCTTAGATAACCATTGGCATAATACTGCCGCATTTAAAGTAGATACGGCATGTCCTTTGGAATAAAACTGCGCCGAATAATCTGTTTTTCCTGACCAATAAATTAAAACATCATGTGGACTGGGATGTTGTGCATAAAAAGACGACACGACTCTGTCCTGAGATTTTGCTACCCATTCCGGGCGCCATACAAAGATCACGCTAAGCATCAAAAAACCCCAGCCACAGCATGTCGCCAAAGGAATGAAACGTTTGATGTGTTTCTCGCTTATGTCAGAACGTCTGACCATTTCGGCAAACAACAATGCAAACGCAGGCAAACTAGGAAACACATACGGATAAATAATATTGCGTGCAAAGGTAAAAAAAATCAACGGCGTGAGCGCGCATAACATCACATATCGCATCCAACCTGCGTCATCGCGGCATATGCTGGGCAAACGTTTGCGATGCCGTATCATCCAGAACATGCCCGGGATACACCAAGGCAGAGTTCCGATCAGTGCGTACAGCCAAATCATACCCAGTGGCGCAGAATGGGCAAACCCATATTTGTCCCCTTGCCAGCCTGGTTGCAAAAACCGCTGCACATGTTCACCCATGATGAAATAATGCAAAAATCCAGGTGTTTTCTGTTCGGCTAAATAATACCAAGGAAAAGCAATTATCATCATCAAGAAAAGTCCCACAACCCAAGGCAAACGTTGCCAAATTGCAGACCATTTATTCTCCAGAATCACCCACAACCCAATGGGCATTCCGGCTAAAATTAATGCCACCGGACCCTTGGCCAATAATCCCAACGCCATTGCAATAAAAAACACATATGACCAACCACGTTGGTGCTCTACCACAGCACGCCAAAACGCTACCATCATCAAGGTCGTGGAAAACAGCAAAGACGGATCAGTCATCACCGTCCCTGCATCTAAATAAAAATACAAGCTGCTGGCCAATACTACAGTGGCATTGATCGCAGTAAGGCGCCCACCGCGCAATTGCGCAAGTCCCCATACCAGGGCCAACACCCCCAAAGACAAGAATAAAGCCGGTAAACGAGCCGCAAATGCGCTCACATCTAAATAGGTCATAGAGCCGGCAGATAACCAGGTCGATAGGGGTGGTTTTGCCCAAAAAGGCACATTGTATTGGTGCATAGGGGTCACCCAATCATTGGTTTCCACCATGATACGAGCGATTTCACCGTAACGTGCTTCCGTAGTATCATTTAAAGGCACCACCACCATCGCCACAATGCGACATACTAATAAAAACAATAAGACCCAAAACATGCCGCGTGACATGTATGCCTGAAGGCTGATTTTTTTGATATGAGGGTTCATTTCATCTATCCTAATGATGTTTTTTCATCAGTTGCACCGCGTGATCCTGCAAATCCTGAAAAAAGTCAGGGCCACTCAAATACTCAAACTCATGATGGCGAAAAGGATAAATAGGATCAAGCAAATCAATAGCCTCATAACCAGGGTGACACATGATCAAGCCACCATCTTTTAAATCAGTCAAAAACTGTTTAAAGTAGGTTCGGTACTGCATGGAAGCATGAAAGCGGTATACGCCTTCAAAATTACTATTGGTGAATACATTCGCTTCGTTCAACATGTTCTTCCAAGTGACGCCACCCAAACAGGCCAAAATCTGGCGTTTGGGGAAGCCTTGAATAGACAGCATATCATGCCAGTCATGGAATGTTTTTCTTAAAAAACAAGGGCTTGGTTCAGCATCAACCTGTACATCAAAAGGATATATGGCCGAATACCCATGCACCATCTCATGATGTTTACGATAAATAGCTAATAACGCGTCACGAATCAGAGGAAACTGCTGGACATGCTGATGTCCATCTATGAAATCAGGGTATATGTGCATATCTTGAATAAAAAGATCTAATTGCGCTTGAATCTCAGCCGTTACAATCTTGATATCAAGCTGGCGGGTATAAGCACGCCACAAGAGTTTCGACAAAGGCCAAAATTCCTCACCATAACGCGCTCGCCAGGCGTCACTCAAAGGCTGGCCAAAGGTCAAATTCAGATGTAATCCAATAAAATGGGTCGATTTGATCGGGTGTAAATCCTGAGAAGCTTCGTGCCAAAAAGGCATATTGACCAAACAACTGATAGCGTTGATACGCTGTTGTTTCGCCAAACAAAGGATTGCAGCAGAAATGGTGTCTGACTGGGCAAAATCATCTGCGCATAAAATAAAGTCTCTTTGCATCCCTCAATCCATAGAATGTCGGTACACCCAAAACGTATTCATGGCAAACCCTGCGACTGAATACCAAAGCATGGCACAAATAATTGAAAGCAGATGGTTGTAGTGAAACACATCAATCATCACATATTCAATGACCTCAACCAGGCCTAAATTGGAAAAATTAATCACAAAAAAAAGAATCAAACGTTTGGTAATATTACCTGAGACTCGAAAAGTAAACCGCAAATTCATATAAAAACTATACAGTATCGATACAAAATATCCCAAAACGGTATATTCTAAATAATGTAAACCGGCCAAAGCGCCTATATACATAAAAAAAAGACAAACAGTCATATTGGTCAAGCCGACCATTAAATAGCGCACAATTCGCAAATGTTGTGACTCGGTAAGGTAAGTCCAAAATTGCTTTATCTTAGACATTTGATCATTCATCAATATGATTCAGTGAGTAATAGCTGATGTGTTTTTCGATATTATACAACGGTCTGTTCTTGGTTTCGATCAAAATTCGACTGATGTACTCCGAAATAACGGCTAAAAATAAAAACAATAGAGAAAACAAGCCCGATATCAAAAAAATAATCGACGCCATACCATCCGCAAGTTGTTGATGAGTAAATAATTTTTGAATCAGTATGAACCCAGCATATAGCATCATAATAATACTGACCATGACTGATAAAACTGACATCAAACGCAAAGGACGCGATGAAAACCCAATAATGGAGTCCAAAGATAAAGCAATCAGTTTACGTAAATTATATTTGGTTTTTCCTGCACTTCTAGGTGGGCAATGATACGTGATATAGGCTGTTTTAAACCCAACATAAGCAAACATCATGATCAAATGTCGATTGCTTTCTTTCATTTTATTCAAAGAATCAACCACTTTACGGTTTAATAAACGAAAATTTCCCGTACCGTCATTCAAATCAAATCCGGTCATTTTGCGCGACAACCTATAAAACCATTTGGCGGTTGTTTTTTTAAACCAAGATTCTTCATCTCGATTGGTACGCAAGGCACATACCACATCAAACCCCTCACGAGCTTTATTCACCAACTGCGGAATCAATGTGGGTGGGTGTTGTAAATCTGTATCCATCAAAATAACCAAATCACCCTTCGCATGCTCCAAACCCGCCGTTGATGCAATTTCATGACCATAATTACGAGAAAATGACAGCAAACGAATTTCAGGGTGAGTTTTGATAAAGGGTTCACATCGAGATACAGTACAATCAGTAGAACCATCGTCAACCAAAATCAATTCATAGTATTGAAAATGCTCTGTCAAAACGGCCAATGTTTCTTGTACATATTGCACAATCACCGCTTCTTCATTATACATCGGGGCTACAATTGACAATTTAAGAGCTGAATTTATCATATGCTAATGGCAGTCAGAAACATCGGTAAGATGCCATGGTAACATTAATTCTCATGCCGCGCGAATCTGTAACTATCCAGTCGCAACAACTGTAGCTTAACAACCCGCTTTATAACTAAAGAAGAATTTTTATATTTTTATGATGAAAGAGCATAAAAGCATCTCTATAGGGTGAATATATCATTTTTGCTATGTTATAGTTAGCGCATGCTCCCAGGGAATATACTTATGCAATCTATTATTGAACACTATTTCGAAGAACGGCACACTCTGAAGCCTGACCAAGGGCCTAGTGAGTTACGCCAAACCGTGGATGAGGTTATGGCGCTCTTAGATCAAGGCAAATTAAGGGTCGCGGAACCGATTAATGAGCAATGGACAGTACATGAGTGGTTAAAAAAAGCAATTTTGCTGGCATTTAAACTCTACCCTACGCAAATCATGGGAGGCGCTTCACCCAATTATGATAAAATACCGTTGAAATATGATCAATTCACTTTGAATGAATTCAGCGCACAAAATGCGCGTATTGTTCCTGGTGCCATTGTTCGACGAGGGGCTTATATCGGTCCATCGGCGATCCTTATGCCTTCTTTTGTAAACATTGGCGCGTACGTCGATGAAGGCGTCATGGTCGACACTTGGGCAACAGTTGGCTCGTGTGCGCAAATAGGTAAACATGTGCATCTTTCTGGAGGCGTAGGTATTGGCGGCGTCCTAGAACCTCTGCAAGCTAATCCGACTATTATCGAAGACAATTGCTTTATTGGCGCTCGTTCTGAAGTGGTGGAAGGTGTGGTGATTGAAAAAAACTCAGTATTATCTATGGGCGTTTTTATAGGACAAAGCACTAAAATCTTCAATCGGATGACAGGCGAGATCAGTTATGGGCGTGTTCCTGCTGGTTCTGTGGTCGTGCCAGGTAGTTTGCCTGGAGATAAAGTGAATCTTTATTGCGCTGTGATCGTCAAACAAGTCGATGAGCAAACACGCGCAAAAACCCATATCAATGAATTGTTGCGAGATCTAGATTGAACTCAATCACTGAAGGATTACAAACCCTCTTAAAAGCATTGGTTGCCCTTCCCTCCATCACACCCGAAGACGCCGGCTGCCAAACTATCCTCATGGATTTTTTGAATCATCTGGGATTCAAATGTCAAACCTTTAACCAACCTCCGGTGGCAAATTTTTATGCTGAGTATGGACAAGGTGACACTTTGCTGATATTCGCTGGTCATACAGATGTGGTGCCAGCAGGTGACTTAAATGCATGGAAAACCGATCCATTCGAATTAACCCTGCAAGATGGCATGCTGTATGGTCGCGGGGTTGCCGATATGAAGGGCAGTTTGGCAGCTATGTTGCTGGCGGCACAACGTTGGGTCGAGCACCATCCCCAAAGCGGTCGATTAGGATTTTTAATCACTTCCGGCGAAGAAGGTGAGCATTATGACTTGGGTACCCCTTTTGTCATGGCACAACTCGAAAAGCAAGGCATCCGACCTAATTTTTGTGTGGTGGGCGAACCCTCAAGCACTGAACATGTGGGAGATGTGATTAAAGTGGGACGGCGAGGATCACTCAGTGGTAAACTTCGGCTTCAAGGCAAACAAGGACATGTGGCCTATCCACATTTGGCCAAAAATCCTATTCACATGATAGCTCCCGTATTAGCCGAGCTCAGTACCATGATATGGGATCAGGGATCGGACCATTTCCCCCCTACTTCGTTTCAAATCACCCATATTCAAGCCGGCGGACAAGCAAACAATATCATTCCACAGGATATTCATGTTCATTTTAATCTACGCTATTCCACACAACATACAGCAGAAAGCTTGCAAACACTGATCATGGCATGCATGACACGCCACCAAGTGCACCCTCACATAGACTGGACACTGAGCGGCAAACCTTTCCTGACTCAAACAGGACGCCTATTAGAGACCTGTCAAACCGTCATTCAAACCCACACACAGCGCTCGCCCGAATGCTCTACCAGCGGTGGTACATCTGATGGACGTTTTATCGCGCCTTATGGTGTAGAAGTCATAGAATTGGGACCTGTGAATCAAACGATTCATCAAGTCAATGAAGCTGTTGCGCTGCAAGATTTAGTGATTTTAACCGAGTTGTATTTCAACATCATTGAAAAGTTGTTATCACAACATGAGGGGTAGCACTGATGAAGCGTAGTTAAATCCAGGAAACACTTCACCAGTTTACTTGTGGTACACACCTACGCTTCCTGCAAACCACGCTCTGTTTCTGTCGTAATTGAATCATCTACGACTTTGACCACACACGCGTCGGACCATACATTCAAAGCAGTTTCAATCATATCAATGATGCTATAAAAAGGTAAAATCACCCCCATCAGCGTAATCGGTACCGACATGCTTGCAAGCAAGCTCATGCTCAAGAAAAAACAACCCATAGGCACACCAGCATTACCAATTGCAGCCACAGTCGCAATCACCACCCATAAAGCCATCGTAGTAAACGACATGTGAATACCATGATTTTGCATCAAATAGACCACTGTTGTAAAAATAAATGCAGCACAACCATTCATATTGATGCTGGTGCAAAGTGGTAAAACAAATCGACTTATCTCCGGACGCACGTTCAGCTGAGACTCAGCGGTGTCCATCGTCACAGGCAGTGCTCCAACCGATGATTTAGAGAAAAAAGCCAAAGACAATGCCGGCAACATTCGTTTCATCATGACAAAAGGCGCTACACCTTTCCACTTTAACCATAAGGGTAAAATCACAAATCCTTGAATCACATTTGCCAACACAATCACTAGCAAATACTGTCCCAATCCTTTGATATCAGCACCTTGACGAAACTGCACCACAGTAGTGGTGATAAAACCAAATAAACCAATTGGAATCACAGCAATCACCCAACGCGTGATCACCATAAACAACCCATGCGCGCCTTTAAAAAATTGCGTGATCGTTTGCTTAGCTTCTTCGTCGGGAATAAATCGAATGGCAATGCCAATCACGATACCTAAAAACAACACTGAAATCACTTGGTTTTCAAGAAAAGGAGAAAAAATAGTACTGGGTATCAAGGCCGCAAGATGATCCATATATGAAATGTGAGCAGGCTCAGGCAATCCAACAGAAGAACCACCTACCATCATCGCTGGCGAAATAATTTGGTACAAAATAAAACTCACCCCTGCCGCGAATAATGTTGTTCCTAGGGTATAACACATCGTCCGACGCCAAACGGTTTTCATCATGCCCTGAGAGGAGTAGCCTGATAGAGTGACAATGATCGACAAAGCAATGATCGGCAAGCTCATGCATTTAAAAATACGAATAAACACGTCAGCTATTAATAAGCCTAGGGACTTGAACACAGCGATATCTGATAAACCAGCCAAAACCCCCAACCCAATCATGATCAAATAAACCAAAGGAGTGTTCAAAGATAAGATTTTTTTCTGACTTGCTTGAAGACACATTGTGATCAACACTCCCAAATATAGTCAATTTTTGCACAAAAGAAACTATATTTTACCATTTTATCAGCATGAGTCAAGGTATAATGGCATGAAATCGATTTCATAAGGAGTCAATATCGCGGTTTACAGCCTATAGATGCTCCAAGTGAGCCCATGAAACAACCTGTGACTCAGATCAGAATCCTGGCTTAAGTAAAGTAGAGTCGACGCAAGTTTGGGGTAACTCCCCACGTCATCCCGAGCGCAGCGAGGGATCTCCTGTCGTGTGGCACA
>CAZVEH010000068.1:0-9794 GCA_964625775.1 uncultured Legionella sp.
GATGCCATTGATTATGTGTTTAAAACAGATCATTTAAAAATCAAATGACTATACTAAAATACCGGGCAGGTCAACAGATTGATTACAAGCACCATAGTTTTTGTCATTTTTTATGACAGAATTTTTATTTTTACCAAACCAAAAACAAAAACCCATAGTGGCTTTTGGATGTTGGAAATCACTTCTCACAAACGCTCGTTGTAAAATTACCACAGCTATAAGAGTTGTTAGTAATCTAGCAAGGAATACGCCCTCTGCTCCTAATTTTGCGGGAAATCCTAAAACGTATCCTAAAAAAAGAGAAAGTCCTACATTTACGCCTACTCCCGCAATTAATGGTGTATAAGGGTCTTCCATAGCATTCAAAACACCACAAACAATATTTTTAAGCGCATCAGGAATTTGAGTAGCGGAATTAATATATAATAAATTTCTTGCTGGGATATATATATTGTGATTTTGGTTAACATCAATGACAAAAGAAATTAGTTGTTTCGGAACTGAGCAATAAAAAATACCTATAACTGCACTCAATGAACAGCCAATAATGGATCCTGCTTTTGTTATCGTAGTGGTATTTTGATGATCGTGTAAGGCAATATAGGGGCTGGCCATAATTGTAGTAGCCTGAGAGAGCGCAAATACTGGGAGAATCATTAATAACACATATTGATTAGCGATTTGCTCCGCTTCCAAGCTATCATCTCCCATTTTTGATATCATCAAGGTTGAAATAAACAAAGAAACAAGTTCACTAGCCACTCGTACCGTAATGGCCCCACCCTCAATGCCGTAGTGTAATAAATTTGTTCTTAATTGTTTCCACGCCCTTGGGGATCTAATATTGATACTTTTTTTATATCGCTCAGAAAGAACAACAAGCGCAGCTAATACAATTAAATGAGCCCAAGCAACTATCGAACTAGTAGCACCCAATCCTAAGATGTTATAACCCGGAAAATCGCCAGCTCCAAATGTTAATAAATAACCCAAACAGGATACGAATAATGTATTTATGGTCATAGAGTACAAATAGAGTTTCGCATCCTGTATTTCTCCATGACCAATAATAAATTGGTGTAAAAAAGCAAGCATAATAATCGCAGGGAAACCCCATGTATAACCATGATAATAGGCCCCTGTGATATTAGATAAAGTACTGTCTTGCCCAAAAGCAATAAATATTGGTTTCATATTTGCACCAATAACAACCAATGGAATGCTTAAAATGCCTGAAAAAATGATACTAGTTAAAGCAATTTCAGAAAAATCACTTCTTATTGCAACTTCAGTATCTACATTGACTTCAATAGCTTTTCCAACAGCTTTGCTAACCTCTATGCCCGTTGTAAAACTACAACAACATACACTCATTAATATCATTTGACTTGTGGAAATAAGTGCCCCAGCAGCAATACTATCTGGCCCCAGTCTTGCAAGATATATATTAAGAACAAAGCCTTTGGCTACATCTACGATAGATACTAAAATAAAGCTACTAGAAAACATTACAAGATTTTTAATTGTTTCTTGTAAACCCAATTCATTTTGATGCTCAGGTAGTTCTTCAACTTTCCGAGAGATATTTCCCAAGTCTGATTGATTATTCATTATTATAAAAATTCCTTCCAAAGATGTATGTCAATGATATTGAATCAATTGGTTGACCATTTTTATACTCATTACCTGGATATAGTTTTTTAGTAACATCAATCATAATCTATATGTGTCTTTAATAGCTGAAAAATCTATCTGAGACGATTTTAGCATTGGGGAAAAAACACCTAACTAATGCACGATAGCTGGTTAAACTCAGGGTAAGTAGTTTGTGTTTCAGCATTTTTAGAATCATTTAATTGACGTCTATTGTTTTGCTTTTTAATCGCCATCCAAAATCCAGGAGAATACTCTTGCTCAAATATAGCGACCTTTCTCTGAAAGGTATTAAATTTATTCAAATCTTGATTTATCCATCTCATCATACCGACCACTCCAAGCGCATAATAAAAACCAAGATCAACTAGAATAGCCAAGATAATCAGCAAATAACCGATTGGAGTAGAAACTAGGGATGCAGCAAACGTGTTCATAATCATACTGCAAACAAAATAGCTACTAGCAATGGACGTAATCATGCCCAATGCAATGCTAGCATACATTAAAAATTTAGTGGAAAATGAATTATTTTGAATTTGGATTGTATTTTTCTTGTTGCTTATATCAACATTTAATATTTGAATTAATTCGATAAGTTCTTGACGTTGATCTTCTTCAACAACCACAACCAAAAAAGCTACTAATTTGTTAATTCTAGTGGTTGATTGTAGCTGATCGAGGGAAACATCAAGCAAAAGGTATATATCTGTATTAGAAACAGGCAGACCAAAAGAAACTTTTAACATTGAAATTTCAAAACCATAAAAAAATATTGCTTGCAAAAAAACAAATATAATCGTCAAAATTACTTTGGCAGGCTGCACCAAACCAGGAATCACAGAAATTAAGGCACTCACTGACGCATAAGCTTTAATATTATTTAAAATAAGACCCAGGATCATCAATAAATAGTACAGTTCCGTTTGATAATAAGTTGAAAACAATAATTCATTCTGAATAGGTTCAGGTACATTGAGGTTCATGAAGAAATGTAATTTTGTACGTAACAACGATTCACATGACTCAATCATCAGCAGTTTTGATCTTTCAACGTCAAGAACATTAGGGTGATGTTCTTGTCCCAGCTGTTGATAGGCTCTCATTAAAGATGATAGGCTTGTTTGATCATGCATCTGATTGCCTTGACAAAGACTCTCACCAAAAACATCTAGTTAGAGGCAGGTTTATTATTTTATTGAAATTTAAATAAACTATACAACAAATTCGAAACCAAATTTAACGAAAAAATCCTGCTTTTGCAACTATCCATTATTAACCTTTCTAATTCCTTTTCGGGTAGCACTTTCAGCCACTAGCGGCGCTTCGAAATACAGGCTCATTGTCTCTATTCGCTATAATTTTTGACACTTGCGAAGCATCAGTCTTTCTAAGTAAAAAATTGACAATTAGATTTGTTTTTTACATAAATTTTATTGAGTTTTTTTACAACCTGACGAGTAAATTAGACTCCTGTTTATTGATATTCGCTTGAATACCGTACGTTGTTGTAATATTTATTGTCGATAGAAACGCCGCATCATGAGAGACAACAATCATTGACCCGGGATACTCCTGTAAAGTTTCACTCACATGTTTCTTGGTTTCTGCATCCAAATTATTAGTAATTTCATCAAGAATTAAAAGTTTTGGCATTTTTGCGGTAATATTTGATAACATTAATCGCGCCTTTTCACCGCCAGATAAGTGTGCCACTGTAGTATTGATTTCTTCATTTTTACGGAATAAGAAATTATTTAAGTGTTTACGCACTTCTCTGTCTGTCCAATTGGGTTGCGTCTCTTGTAATACATTAAACACAGTTTTTTCGTGATCTAACATTGTATAACGCTGATCAAAATATCCAATGTATTTTTTAGGTAATATATGCCATAAACCTGTCGTGATAAGGCTAGAATCCCCTAAAATAGCTCTTAGTAAAGTGGTTTTTCCTGAACCATTTTTACCGGTAATTGCAATACGCTCCCCATATAACAACGTCAGACTAATATCTTGTATAATATTACCTGACCCAAATCCAATACATCCGTCTGTAATATTTATCAGTACTTTTCCTCTATCTCCAGTTTGTATAAGAAAATTGGGCTTTACAATTTCTGGTTGATAAAAATCAGCCAATCGCTCACGCAAATTTGTACGTTGTTCATATAAATCTCTTGCTTTATTGCCGGCCGTTACTGAAGCAAAATGAGCTTTGGCACCCGCGAGTAAATTTGGCCATTTCCTACGTAACATGTTTTTTTTACCCGAGATTTTACTTTGTTTGGCTCGAGCCTGTTCTTTCATTAAAGACCGATGAATCTCTTTTTTTTGTTTAGCAAAAGAAGCAAGCTCCAATTCAATAGAACGGTTAGTCTTTAAAAGTTCGTGTTTATAATCATCGTAACATCCCTGGAAAACACGTACTTTCCCCTGATCAATATGCCATATATTGTCAACGACAAGACGCATTAATTCTTCATCATGACTGGCAATGATTAAAGTCCCTTTGTATGATTGAAGCATCCGAATGAATGCCTTGCGATTTTTTTGATCGAGATGATTAGTCGGCTCGTCTAATAATAGAATATTCGGATCTAAGGCCAATACTGCAGTAAGTTTGTTATGAAAACACTGACTTCCACTTGAATAAGAATGATCCATAATAATCTGGGGAACAAAACCTACACGAGCATCCGCTGGAATAAGAATCTCGCCAAAGGTTGGAGCGACACATCCTTGTAGCATATGTAATAAAGTGGTTTTTCCTACTCCATTTTGGCCAATAATGGCAATACGCTGTCCGCAATACACCGTCTGAGTAAACCTCTCAAAACACAATTTATGGGGCAGAGAAAAAGATAGATCAAAAATATGTATTGGTTTATGGTAAAAATTGCTCATCAATCATCCCTTGTAAACAGCTATTCAATGCTTTTATGTAAAAAAGTTTCAACTTATCTATTCACCAAAATCTTGCCATTGGCTAAAATATCAGACTTTAGTTCCGTATATGACAGATACGTCCACCACTTGGAGGCGCTAAATAAAAAACACTTATATAATCAGTTTTAACACCTATAGCGTAATAAGTTAACTTAGAATAATATTCTACTCTAGTTTTTAGGACACTACCTACTTGGAAATATATGGATGAATCATTTTTAAAAAGCAATGTGCGGGCAGAGCCCCTGATGTGGAACTGGTATGCTTGGCCACATCTTGTGTCACCTATTACTGCCGCATACAACATAGTTAATCGCCACATGAAAATTATGCAGTCCTATGTTATATCACCAGAATTGCACCAAGAAGCAAACCAAATCCCCGCAATGATTGGCGGTCCTTTTATAGATTTAGAAGGTGATAGAACAAATGACATTGCGGAGCTGGCTTCGGAAACAAAGCAAAATTGTGCTCCCTTATTGTCTTTATTTCACGCTATCAATACCTTTAATAAAAAACTAATGGATTTTGAAAAAGGATATTCACTAGAATCTCTCTATCGTGATCTTCCTGAAGAATTAAAAGGGTTATGCGAACTCGTTTACGACCACACGCATCATCCTACCATTAGATTTATTGAGCCGTTAATATACCAAGAGTATTATCGTGATATGCACCAAGCTATTGCGTTTTTCGAGACCAACTCAGATAAACGACCTTTTGTACTAAGTACACCGCGCATTAAAAATAATATCGATAGCTCCCTATCTATTCCCTTCGCCGACCAACGCTTAGACCGATTATTCGCCATGCGCTATCGACCAGACTCTCTCGAAGAAGTCATCTCAGAATTAGGCATTGTGCCTAATGAAAAGTTCTATAGTTTGTTTACAGAGCAATCTCCAATACTAAAAAATGACAGACACTACCATTCAAATGATATTAGGATTCGTTATTTTGGACATGCTTGCGTATTAGTACAAAGTGCGGGTAAATCGATCTTAATTGATCCATTGATCAGCTATGATTATAGGAGTCCAATCGAGCGTTTTTCGCTTAGTTCTCTTCCGGACGTTATCGATTATGTCTTAATCACGCATAATCATCAAGATCATTGCTCTTTGGAAACTTTATTACAAATTCGTCATAAAATAAAGAACATTATCGTCCCAAACAATCAAACTGGTAACCCATTAGATCCCTCTCTAAAACTAATATTAAAACAAATTGGATTCAAAAAAATTATAGTTTTAGAAGAATTCGATAGTATCCAAATTGCGCATATGAAAATTACGGGATTGCCATTTTTAGGTGAGCATGCCTGCTTAAATATTCAGACAAAACTGGCATACTTAATTGAAGTTAATTCACACAGAGTACTTTTTGTAGCTGATTCTAACAATTTAGATAATTGCCTTTACAAAAGAATATATGAAATAGTTGGCAAAATTGACACCTTATTTATTGGCATGGAATGCGAAGGGGCACCGCTCAGCTGGTTATATGGGCCATTGATCACTCAAGAAATAACTAAGGCACAAGATATGTCTAGAAGACTATCAGGATCTGACTCAAGTAAAGCATGGAAAATTGCACAGCAGCTAAAATGTAACCAAATTTATATTTACGCTATGGGTCAAGAGCCATGGTTAAGCCATATCATGGCATTGAATGATCAAAACTCTAGCAAACCCCTAAGTGAGTCAGAAGAATTCATAGCGCGTTGTTTGGAAAACGGAATTTACGCTGAAAGATTACTGCATAAAAAAGAGTTTTTTTTATAGCATAGAAATTCGCACATATTCCGTAGCAGGCCCTTCATTTGAAGGGCGTTCTGTATTAAATACTTACACCAACTCTCAATATAACTCTTCATTCACTTCTAATACAGAAGCCAAATTATGATTAAGTAGTCCATTGATAGATGCATTATCTTCAACATTAAGATGATTATCTTGTACAAAGCGCTCAAAATTCTCTTTTTGAACGTCATAACTCCACATAAAATCCCGATCAAACGTTTGTTGGTATAGCGATAAAAACGGATAAATGGCATTTAATTCGGATAAGCTTGGTAAAAATGACCGTCGCCAATCCGCAAACAGCATTGGCTTTAAATTAGGTTGCTGTTTACTCATAAATTGATTCCAAGTAATGATTTCTTGAGGAATTGCGTTAAAGATATATTGGCCCAAGCTCGTATTAAATATAAGCTTATCTATACATTTAGACAAAAAATCAACAGATAGAATTAAAAGTTCTGCAGAGGAAGTCGGATAAGCGCCTAATTGCACACAACCATGAATCAAACTTAGAAGATGGTCTTTAGAATCTTTCGGTAAACGGTGCTTGCGCGTACCAAGAATCAAACATGGTCTAATAATAAAAACATCCAACCCCAGAAAACCAGCCTGTTTATACAGCTGTTCAGCAGTCCACTTCGTTTTTTCATAACCGCTTAGTGTAGAAGACATCAGTGATTGATCAACATATGACTCAGGAATATTTTTTCCTTTTCGTACAGCGGAAAGAGCAGAAACATAAATGTTTTTTTTACGTCGCCCTTCAAGTGAAAAATGAATTATATTCTTAGTACTAACTACATTGTCGAAGCGTAATGCTTCGTAATTGTATATGTGATTCACATGCGCAGCTGCATGACAAACAACAGTAATACTCGAAGCTAAGAGCGTATACTGATCTTCAGTTAAGTCAAAAAACTTCTTGGTCAGATCACCCTTTACCAAGCAACAACGCGACATTTGATCTGGTGAAATTTCCATTCCATATTTCTTAATTTTATTATTGAAATAATCCAATAACAATTGATCAGAATTATTGCGAATGATACAAGTCACTTGCACATCGCTGCGCGCCAATATTCTTTTTAATACTGCAGAACCAATAAAACCAGTAGCTCCAGTTAACAAGATGTGCTCTGGCTTTTTACTATGCAGCGGCGCAGGGAAATCTATTGCTGCCCATCTACATGCAATGTCTTCCTCGATCAGCTGTCTTTCAATTAAATCGGAATTTCTATCTATGTCTTCTTCAAGCAAAAATTGACGCTCACACACACGTGATGCCAACAATTGCTCTAACCCATTAGGCGTTGGAAACTGAAGAAAATCTCTTAATTTAATATTAACTGTTAAAACATCGGACAGTAGTTTAATTAGCTTTACAATATTTAACGAAGTCCCTCCTATTTCAAAAAAAGAAATGTCGTCTTTAATCTCTTCTTTTTTGCAATGCAAAACATCTGCCCATGCTTGCTTAATCATAGTTTTCAAGCCTGTTGGGGGTAAACTTACCGTGGCCGCATTAGACTCTAAAAGTATTGCTGAAAGCTCTAAACTTTCTTTGTCTATTTTGCCCTGAATTGTTCTTGGATAATCGGTCAGTAAGTAATATTTATTTGGATGCATATAAACTGGCAAATTCATTCGAATGTAATCATTTAACATTTCTCTTGATAAACGAGCATTTTTTTCCGGCAAAACAAAAGCTTCTAAAATTGGACTTTCAGGGATATTCAAATTCAAACGAACTACAGCAGCTTGAATCAACTCATGTTGAATCAAACAAATTTCAATCTCTATCAATTCAACTCTGTGCCCTCTGATTTTAATTTGCTCATCTACACGACCTACAAAAACCAGATCACCCTTTGTATTTTTGAACCCAAGATCTCCTGTTTTATATAAAAGTACGGAGTTTCGTAAAAAAAATTTTTCTTGCGTCAATGCAGGTAAATTCAAGTAGCCTTTTGATAAATTAACCCCGGATAAGTATATTTCTCCTATTTCACCAATTGCAACATCTTGTCCAAACTGATCTAATAATAAAACCGATGTATTTTCTATTGGAATCCCGATGGGTACTCTATCACTATTTTCTTTACCATTAACATGGTACATTGTTGCACAAACTGTGGTTTCAGTTGGCCCATATGCATTAATTAACTTTACTTTATTGTACCAAGCATTGGCCAATCTACTTGGTAGTGATTCTCCGGCAGAAATAATTGTTTTGATTTCATAATCTTTTACCCCAAGTGTCATAAGTACACTTGGGGGTAGCACAAGATAAGTAATTTTAAAGGACAGAATAATCTCTTCTAATTCAGTTCCTACTAGTAATTTATTCTTATTTGGAATACAAAGTCTTGCTCCAGTTAGTAGCGCCCCCACCCATTCAAAAATTGAAGCGTCAAAACTAATTGAAGCGTACTGCAGTACGCTATCTTTTTCGTTTAAACCGCAGATTTTTTCTTGACTGATGACACAATTAGGCAATCCTTCGTAGCTTATTTTAACGCCTTTAGGGTTGCCCGTTGTACCTGAAGTATAAATCATATAGGCAAGATCAGTTTCTTGTGGAAAACTAACGTCATATGCAAGTGCAGGAGAATTATACGCACACGTCTCTAATTTTGCGTGCAACCCCATAGTAATCTTCAAGTCAGCAAGACACCTTTGAAAAAAATCATCGTATAATACAAAACCAGGCTGACAGTCATCAAGAATATACTGAATACGTACCAAAGGGTATGTTGGGTCTACAGGGACATAAATGGCACCTATTCTCATTAATGCCATCGCATAAACATATAATAATGGACTTTTATTAGCGATCACCACCACAAAATCACCTTTTTTAATATTTTTATTGATCAGGTAATAAGCAGTTTTTTCAACACTATCTAAGAATTCTGCATAGGTTAGGAATTTATCATTTTCTTCTGTCGATAACGCAGTATTGTTTGGAAAACAAAAACTGATGTCATAAAACTTCTTGAAAAATGGTGGCATTAAATTGTTTTTTTTGTGCATATTGATAGTTCTCCATCACATCGGTCACGGTTGTGACATTCAATAAACTAGCTTGGTATAATGATAGTATTGTCATTAAGTTTTGTTGATACTCTTGCATCATTGCTTTGATAGTATCCTCCGAATATAGTGCCTTAGCGTAATCAACACCCAGTAACACACTATCTGATCCCTCCCAAATCCAAGTTCTTAGATCCAATTGTGAAATTGAACTTTCAGAAACAATTTCATGAATATCTAAACCATCCAACTTGGGTACAACATTTTCTTTCATATTTTGTAGAACAAAGGCCACTTGAAACACAGGATGACGACTCAAATCTCGTTGCACACCAAGTCGCTCAACCAAATAGTCAAACG
>CAZVEH010000069.1:0-9432 GCA_964625775.1 uncultured Legionella sp.
ACACGACAGGAGATCCCTCGCTGCGCTCGGGATGACGTGGGGAGTTACGAAAAAAGTATTTTTTGGAATGGTTATGAGCTATTTGATTTATTGCCATTCGAGTATTCAATTATACAGTCACTTGTACTTCAAAAGAATCTTATTCTATTTTTAGCAGAAATAAAAAAGGTTTTCTTGGAAAACGATCATAATAGTGCGCTTGCAAACAAAATTTCTAATACATTTATAAAAATATCAAAATTTAGCATACAGTATAGAGAGGCTATTGAACAAGCAGAGCAGCAGACTAGGATGATTGTACCTCGCATCTCAGAGTTAAAAGGCCATTACTTATCTCAAGTTGGTATTTTTAATGCCAGCAATAAAATTTTTAATGATGAGTGCAAAAGTTATAGCGCTCATTCTATAATAAGGGTATTGAAAGATAGAGCAACCAAGAATCCTGACGGTGCCTCCGCAAATACACTAAAGCATTTTGGTCTTAAATAAAAAATCATCCATGATTTAGGGGCATCGAGAAAGCTGTTATGTCGTTTCTTCAATGACGTCAAGCGATTCTGTGGGGGCATCTAATTCGACGGCTTCAATTTTTTGAAAACGTTGCGCAATTTTTTTAGCGGAAGTGTTGACGTCATTGACGTCTTGATGAGCCAAATCAATATGTTTGGTTAATTTGTCCATGCGTTTTTCGAAGCGTTGAAAATCATCTGCTAAAGAGTGTAAATGTTTTTGAATAATATGGACTTGTTTACGTGTCGCATCATCTTTTAATACGGCACGCGCTGTGGTTAATACAGCCATCAGAGTGCTTGGGGATACCAACCATACTTTTAAACGTTGAGACAATGCAATTACCTCAGGATAATTTGTGTGTACTTCAGCAAAAATCGCTTCTGCCGGGATAAACATCACCGCACCATCGGCTGTTTCATTAGGAATGATATATTTTTCCGCAATATCTTTGATGTGCTTTTGCAAATCTTGTCGAAACTGCTGTTGTAATGATTTGCGTTCCACAGACATAGCGTCAGTGTTCATGAGCTTTTGGTAGGTTTCTAAAGGAAACTTGGCGTCGATGACCAAATTACCATTAGGTTGTGGTAAAAACAAAATGCAATCTGCTCTCTTCTGATTACTCAACGTGTATTGTAAACTGTAGTGAGAACTGGGGAGAACATTTGCAATCAAGCTGGCCAGTTGCACTTCTCCAAAGGCGCCTCTTGCTCGTTTGTCTACGAGTACGTCCTGTAAACTGACCACATGCTGTGACAGTTCGGTGATTTTCTTTTGCGCTTCGTCAATCAGTGCTAATCGTTGTACCACATCGATGAAAGTGGCCGATGTTTTTTCAAAGCCTTCGGTCAAACGATGCTGAACTTGCTGGGTTAATGCGTGTAAATGGGTGCGTATTTCTTCAGTGACCGCGCGCAAACTCTGAGACAACGCACTACTGTGTTGGGTGAAACTATGGCCGATCTGTTCACGAACATCGGTCATTTGGCGTTGAATATTTTCTACAATTAAAGGTTGTATCGAAAGATGGCTTTGGGTTATTTTATCATGAATTCCAATTTGTCCGATTTGCATAGAGTGCTGTAAGTCCTTGTTTAATTCATGCAAACTAAGGCGAAATACTTGTTTTAAGTCTTCATGCTGGCTTTGAGTTTGGCGTAAAATGTTACGTTGACGGTATGCGATGAATGATAATACAGCGAGTAATAGGCCTAACAGCATGAAACCACTGCATAACCATGTAGTAGGCGTTAATAAGGTCATAACCATGATGCAACACATATCGTAAACATAGGGAACGTATAAGGTATCGTACCTGTTACTCATTTGTCCACCGGAGAGCGCACTATGTCATCTATTTCTGATCAAATTTCTGTTTTACGTGATCAGATTCGTCTTTACGATCAGCATTATTACGGATTAGATGCGCCTTTGGTGCCCGATGCGGAATATGATCGTTGTATGCAAGCTTTGCTCGCACTTGAAGCACAGCATCCTGAGTATATGACACCTGATTCCCCAACACAGCGTGTGGGTGCACCTATTGCCAGTGAATTGCCGCCGTTTGCTCATCGTATGCCGATGTTGTCCTTGTCTAATGTATTTTCTGAAAAGGAGTTGGCGACTTTCCTTCATCGTATTACGGATAAAATTGCATGTTCGATGGATGCACTATGGTTCACGTGTGAACCCAAACTGGATGGTTTGGCGGTAAGTTTAAGCTATGAGAAAGGTGTGTTGGTCCATGCGGCCACGCGGGGTGATGGCGCAGTGGGTGAAGAAATTACCAATAATATACGAACCATTGCTGCCGTGCCTTTGCGTTTGTTGACCGAAAACCCTCCAGATTTTGTGGAAATACGGGGCGAAGTGTACATGCCTAAAGCTGGATTTGCAGCCTTGAATGTCAAAGCCCGTGATAACGGAGATAAAACATTTTCTAATCCTCGAAATGCGGCGGCAGGTAGTCTTCGACAATTAAATCCTAATATGACAGCCCAGCGTCCTTTGGCTATTTATTGCTATGCCATTGGGGCCTGTGAGGGGTATCACTTGCCACGTAGTCATTTTGAACAATTGCAATTATTACAGACTTGGGGTTGTCGTGTTTCTCCTGATAACAAAAGGGTGCAAGGCTTGCAAGGTTGTTTGGCTTATTATCAGGAGACCAGCATCAAGAGAGACAGCTTAGATTTTGATATTGATGGTGTGGTGTATAAAGTAGATGACATGGCCTATCAAGAGCAATTGGGTTATGTGTCGCGTGCACCGCGATTTGCTTGCGCACATAAATTTCCTGCGCAAGAAGAAATGACGACGTTGTTGGCTGTTGATTTTCAAGTAGGCAGAACAGGTGCATTGACCCCAGTGGCGCGGCTACATCCCGTGCATGTTGGCGGGGTGATGGTCTCCAATGCGACCTTGCACAATATGGACGAAATTGAGCGCAAGGATATTCAGATTGGCGATATCGTAATTGTCCGTCGTGCAGGGGATGTGATTCCTGAGGTCGTCGCGGTAGTAAAAGAAAAACGACCCGAACAAACCACGGAAATTTTGTTGCCCTTACATTGCCCAGTCTGTGGTGCAGACGTGGTACGTGAAGAGGATGAGGCGGTGGCGAGATGTACCGGAGGGTTATACTGTCGTGCACAGCTCAAAAGAATGATTTGGCATTTTGCATCTCGAAAAGCCATGAGCATAGATGGATTAGGCAAAGCGGTGATTGATCTGATGGTTGATCATGCCATCATTCGAGATGTTTCAGATGTGTATTATTTGGATCCGGTTGTTTTAGCGCGGTTACCTAGAATGGGTAAATTGTCTGCAGATAATTTGATTCAGGCCATTGAGGACTCTAAGTCTACGCGTTTCTCTCGATTTATTTATGCGCTGGGTATCAAAGAAATAGGCGAAGCGTCGGCACGTATTTTGGCAAAACAGTATCAAACCATTGATGCGTTAAAAGTAGCCACAATGGGCGAATTGTTGGCTCTAAAAGACATTGGACCAGTCGGGGCACAAGCGGTGCTACAGTTTTTTGCTCAAGCTCATCATTTGGCTATTATTGACCGATTGCTGGCAGCGGGGATTCATTGGCCCGTAGAACCTAAGGTGCCCGTGCTCCTGTCTCATCCATTTTATCAGAAAAAGATTGTCATCACAGGTACTTTGGATCACATGAGTCGAGAGGAGGTTAAAGCGAGCTTGCTGGCGGTAGGTGCTGAAGTCGCGGGATCGGTGTCATCGAAAACGGATTATGTTTTAGCGGGTCATGAAGCAGGATCGAAGTTAGATAAAGCCCTGGCATTGGGCGTGCCTGTGTTAACCCAAGAAGCGTTTTTAGAGTTGATGAAATCAGATTAATAGAATGGTACTATGATCACACGATTTTTTCTAAAATCTCTTTACTCCTTAGGACGATAAGCGCTTTTTTCATCATTTTTAACCTGGATAATAGTCATGAGTGATACAACAACAGCAGCACCAGAATTTGTACATTTACATGTGCGCACTGAATATTCATTGATGGACAGTATTATTCGTATCCCAACTTTAATGAATGCGCTCCCTAAAATGAATATGAATGCTGTTGCGGTAACAGATTTTTGTAATTTATTTGCAGCGGTCAAAGTGTATCAAGCTGCGTTGGCGGCAGGTATTAAGCCTATTTTGGGATGTGATGTATTGTGTTGTCATCCGCAAACACCTGAGCAAACGTTTGCATTGGTCCTACTCTGTCAGTCAGAGCAGGGTTATCGAAATTTGACTCGTTTGATTTCTAAAGCCTACCAAGAGGGACAATATCAGGGACAACCCCGTGTGTATTACGAATGGCTTCTGCAGCACGCTGAAGGGTTGATTGCATTATCAGGTGGGTTTGCTGGAGATATTGGCCAAGCGCTTCTGCAATCAGATGATGTACGTGCCTGCGATTTAGCCAAACATTGGCTGACTGTATTTGGGGATCGATTCTACTTAGAAATGACCAGAACCAACCGCCCTGAAGAGTTGGAGTACAATCAAAAAATTGTACAATTGGCTGATCAATTGATGATTCCGTTGGTGGCTACCAATGATGTCAGATTTCTGACTTCAACAGATTATGAAGCGCACGAAGCGCGCGTTTGTATCCATGACGGACAAGTCTTAGCGGATGAAAGGCGACCCAAGCGTTATTCCAATCAGCAATATTTACGCTCAGCTGCAGAAATGGCAGCTTTGTTTGCTGATTTACCGCAAGCTTTGCAAAATTCGGTTGAAATAGCTAAGCGATGCACGGTGATTTTGACTTTAGGTCAGCCTTACTTGCCTAATTTCCCTACACCAGAGGGTGTGTCAGTGGAAGGGTACTTAACCACTTTGGCCAGACAAGGGTTAGATCAGCGTATGATACGATTGCCTGAAAAGTTGCAATCAGCGCGAGATACTTACGATCAGCGCCTTCAAATTGAATTGGATGTGATCAACCCAATGGGATTCGCGGGTTATTTTTTGATCGTCGCGGATTTTATCCAATGGGCCAAATCGAATGGCGTTCCTGTGGGCCCTGGGCGTGGGTCAGGTGCCGGATCTTTGGTGGCCTATGCCTTGGGCATTACCGACTTGGATCCTTTGCAGTACGATTTACTGTTTGAACGATTTTTAAATCCTGAACGCGTATCCATGCCCGATTTTGATATTGACTTTTGTATGGATGGGCGTGATCGGGTGATCGACTATGTGGCTGAAAAATATGGCCGCCAAGCAGTCTCGCAGATCATCACCTTTGGAACGATGGCAGCCAAAGCGGTGATACGCGATGTAGGCCGAGTTCTCGGGCATCCCTATGGCTTTGTGGATAAAATTGCGAAATTGATTCCTTTTGAACTGGGGATTACGCTGAGTGAGGCGATCAAGCGTGAACCAGAATTAGCTCAACGTTATCAAAATGAAGAGGATGTCAAAGAATTATTGGATTTGGCATTGTCTTTGGAAGGGATCACACGCAATGCTGGCAAGCATGCCGGTGGCGTGGTGATTGCGCCTTCTGAGCTCACTGACTTCACGGCGATTTATTGTGAAGAAGGATCTTCACAATTGGTGTCGCAGTTTGATAAAGATGATGTGGAAGCTGCTGGCTTGGTCAAATTTGACTTTTTGGGTTTGCGCACCTTGACCATTATTCATTTGGCGTTGACTATCATTAATCAGGAGAGAGCAGCAAAGGGGTTGGAGGCGATTGATATCACTACGATTTCTTTGGAAGATCAAGCCAGTTTTTCTTTGTTGAAATTGTGTCAAACCACCGCGGTATTCCAGCTAGAATCACGTGGTATGAAAGATTTGATTCATCGTTTACAGCCGGATACGTTTGAAGATGTGGTTGCATTAGTTGCTCTATTTCGACCCGGTCCTTTGCAATCAGGGATGGTTGATGATTTTATTGAGCGTAAGCATGGATTATCTGCGATTGAGTACCCGCATCCTGAATTAGAGCCGATTTTAAAGCCTACGTATGGTGTGATTCTCTACCAAGAACAAGTGATGCAAATTGCGCAAGTCTTAGCAAATTATACTCTGGGGGGTGCTGATTTATTACGCCGAGCCATGGGGAAGAAAAAACCCGAGGAAATGGCAAATCAACGCACTATTTTTACCCAAGGCGCACTGAATCGTGGTGTGAGTTTGGAAACATCGACTGCTATTTTTGATTTGATGGAAAAATTTGCTGGATATGGATTTAACAAATCACATTCAGCGGCATATGCTTTGATTGCGTATCAAACTGCATGGCTTAAAACACATTATCCAGCTGCATTTATGGCAGCAGTACTGTCTTCGGATATGGACAATACCGACAAAGTGGTTGGTTTTATCCAAGAATGTTACAGCATGGGCTTAACGGTTTTACCGCCATCTATTCAGAATTCTGCATATGGATTTACGGTTGTGGATGATAAAACCATTCGTTATGGTATGGGTGCCATCAAGGGTTTGGGTGCAGCAGCTATTGAGAGTTTACTCCAAGAGCGTCAAACGGGCGGTCCGTGGGTGGATTTATTTGATCTTTGCTGTCGTTTGGATCTCAGAAAAATCAATCATCGCGTGTTAGAGGCTTTGATCAAAAGCGGTAGCATGGACGATTGGGGTATCGAGCGTGCTGTATTAATGCATAATTTAGATAAGGCGATGGACTTAGGCACACAGCATTTGCAAAATAATAACAGTGGGCAAGGTGATTTATTCGCATTATTAGATGAATCTAGTGATACACATGCCTATGTACCTTGTTCTGCTTGGACGGTCAAAGAGCGGCTCGATGGGGAAAAAGACACATTGGGATTATATTTGACTGGTCATCCCATTGAACCGTATGAGAAAGAATTTCAGGCCTTTATTCAACCTTTGGCGCAATTAGCACACTCACATCTGAAGAAAATTCTGACCTGTGGGCTCATCACGCAATCCAAAAAAGTATTGACCAAACGGGGTAAAAGTTTGGTGATTTATAAAATTGAAGCTGCACATGCCGCTGTAGATGTGGTGGTTTTTTCCGAAGTCTTAGAAGAGATGGCGCAACCTTTGCAAAATGGCGACATTGTGTTTGTTGAAGGAGAGCTGGGCCAAGATGATTATACGGGTGGTTTAAAAATCATGGCAGTCAAATTGTTGACATTAGAGGATGCTCGTTCTCGCTTTGCACGCTGTTTGCGACTAAAACTCAAGCATACAGATGAAAGATTGATACCACAAATAAAGTCGATTTTGGAAGCGCATAAAGGTGATTGTGTGGTACAAATTTGTTATTCTAATTCTACTGCGAATGCGATATTAAGTTTAGACAAAGCATTTTGTGTTCACCCTGGAGAACAGTTATTGTCTCTTTTAGGTCAAGCGATTGCAGAGGATTGCGTTGATTTATGCTACTAGTAGGATGAAATAGATGAGTCGATTGCGTTGGTGGGTAGGCGTTGGCAGTGTACTATTAGGAATACATGTAGCTGTCGCAGCAGATGTGTCTCAAAAGTTTGCGCGTGATTTTTGGGCGCCTTACTATCATGGTAAACGCTTGAATTATTGTTTGTCGAATCAGCCATCTGAGTGCGGCGATTCTGTTGCTGATCGCTATTGTCAGATGTTGGGCTACGACAAATCGCAGCGTGCAACTATCGACTATAACTTAGGCATGACTTCATATTTAGATCAAAACAAATGTTGTTTTGGTTGGGCGTGTAACGGGTTTAAACTCATTCGTTGCACTGCACAAACTCTGCACGTGCCCAGGCGTGAGTATTACTATCGTACCAAAAAATTTGTGGTTCCGATGTTAAATCATTATCGCGTAGATTGGTGTTATGAGAATGGCAAGCATTGCGGACAACAAGCAGCGACTTCATTTTGCAGACGAATGGGGTATGAAAAAGCGCTGAGTTATAGTCCTGAATTTCATTTGGGTGCGACTCGAGCGCTGGGTAATCAACGGTTGTGTTTTGATACAAATTGCAAAGGGTTTGAAAGCATTACGTGTTATAGATGATGCATTACTCTTTTTTGAGTGTGTGGGTCGGTGGTGGTGTCGGGGATTCTTTGGTATAAACACTTGTGTCAAATAATGTCATTGGATACGTGCTTGCCTTGGTTTTTAGATTAAAAAACCAACATATGCATTCATAAAGATAACGTCCTATGGGATTTTTTTTTAGAATTCTTGCATTGGCTTGAATCGTGGTCAATAAATCATCAATATTGGTTGTTTGATTAAGTTGCTCAATCAATTGTAACTTTTCAGTTTTATGGAAATCCGTACTCGAACGTTCCACATCTTGTTTATAGAGTAATAATAATTCTAAGACGACCGATATAATCGACTCATCGATCAGAGGGCTGAGATTTTGTCGGATCTCGGGGTCTACTTCGAGCAGAAATTTTTTAATTTGTATCTGAGATTTTAAACTAGGCAATGTTTCATGTAACGTAGTGAAATCAGCATACCGCGCAAATTGTGCAATTTTCTTTTGAATTTGAGCGGTGATTGCTTGTAATCTCTGATCAGTATCTTCATGTACTTCGTCTAAACAGCTGAGCATGTCTCTAAAACTCAATAAATCTTCAAGACTTAGCTCAGGAATAATGCTATCTAATTGCTCCATGAGTACTTGTTTTTTGTCCAGAAGCGTATCTGCATGAGAAGGTGACTCTTGTAGAGCTTGATAGAGTTTTTCTTTGATCTGTTCGATCGACGAAAAAAGCAAGCCATCCAGATAACGCGCTACGATAGCGGATTTAGGATGGTCATCGATATAGTCCTGGTGTAGATTGTCGCGTTTTAATTGAGTGATAAAATTTTTAACGCTTATTAAATACTCAATGGATGCTTTTTTTATAACTTCACTGAAATCGTTGGTTAATAAAGCAGTGAGATCTCCAGCATCAAGGCCTGTTTTTTCAGAAAGACCTAAATGTTTAGGTAGCTTTTTAGCGTTGTGTACGCGATAGGAATAGCCTTTGTTATCTTCCATCTGAAACTCTTCTACTCTAACCCCCAGACGGTTCGCATAATAGGTTTCGATCAAAGGAATCATTTCTTCGACAGATTTCTGCTCCAATATCTCTTGTATGGATTGCATAAATACCTAGGGTTTGTCGTGATATATTATCAAAGTATAGATGCTGATTGTTCGTTTTTCAAAAACTGGATGAATGTCTCTGATATCAATACGCCCTGTTACCCGGGCGCTCTTTACAAGATTAAAAAAGTGGTATATGGTTATTAGAGCTATTGGAGATGCATAATGTTGTGCACTTAAGCGCTCTAGTGGTCAAACTTTAAGTTAAGATGAGCCAATTGCCGAGGTCTTAGCTTTGAACACATAAGGAAATACTCGTAACTCCCCACGTCATCCCGAGCGCAGCGAGGGATCTCCTGTCGTGTGGCAC
>CAZVEH010000070.1:0-8720 GCA_964625775.1 uncultured Legionella sp.
CGTTCCATTCTGGGTTCAATGCATTAATCAAATCATGCTTCTTTTTTCGTGACCGGGGTTCTAGCCCAGAACCGGCAAAATTTCCGGATGGCTTTTGATCATGACCATCCTTTTTTGACCACTTAAGTTTATATTGTTTATTATTGCATCCAGATCAATGATTTTATCTGCCGAAAATATAAAGTGCCCTTGAAAGTGAATGTTTTGCCATGCTACCGGAGAAATTTTCTTCAATCTAGCTAATGCCTTCTGGTTTCCCTCTGCTTCATATTTTAATTTTAGTTTGGATAGTATTGCTGAATTGTAGTGAATGATAGCATTGGCAATCAGTCTGGCGCATTGATTGCTAATCTCAATTTCACGATCTCCTCGGCCTGATAGCTGTTTTTTGCCATATGCGGTTGCAATAGCAGATCGTAGTTGGTGGTATGATTCAACACGGTTCTGGGATCGGTGCACATCTCGTTGTAGCTTTCTGTCCTGTAGGTATTTCAATGTATAAATACTACGGATCAATTTATCATACTCAAATATTGCTTTCCTAGTGCGATTTGAAGTGGTGTAAGTGCACAATTTCTTAATCAAAATGCTTTGTGAAATTTCTTTCAAGCCAAGAGCTCTAATAATTGGTTCAATATTGGGCCATTCATCTTCGATGAGTTGACGGTCAATTTTGCCAACGGGCTTGATTGGCCATTCATTATACTGCGCTAGATCATCACCGCAAAATTAGCTTTGTTAATCATATGCATGTCACCAGTAATAGCATCAGGCATAATACTGCTTGTGTTATTGTACCAAATATCAAAAGCGAAGTAGCTTTCATGCTCATGCGCCCCAATCAACTCAGTTTGCAGAGGAATGTGATTGACGAGCATAGTATATGCAACGACACCTTTACCTTTTTTAAAATATTTTTTAGACCGCCTTGCTTTGAGTGTTGGTCTCGCTACTTCAAACTTCTGTCCATCCACACCACCGTACATTATAGCCATATCCAAAGAGTAATCAGGAAAAATAGGCATTTTAGCAATATCATCTCCAATGAGATCGTTGGCATTTTTCAACGTTTGTAATCTCATTCTGGTTTGATAGATATTAAGGAGATTATCGTAAGGAATATCTGAGATTTCTGCCATATTGAGATTGCCGTTATTGAATGCTTGAGCAATAATAACCGCATTTAAGCTGTTATCATCAACAACTGCTTTCGCATATCGTGGCTGTATATGAGTAAAAGCTGATGTGTATCGGCATTGTTCATTAACAAATCGAATCGCATCCGTAATATCGCATAATGGTAATTGTTCATAGAAGCGGTATTGTGCTTCTTCATCTCTTTCTGCTTTAGTTTTTTTCAGATGAAGGGTTTGTGTTTTTTCATCGTAGAACAGATGTTTGAGTTTACCTTGAGTAAAATCAGTATTGAATCGCATCCACTGTGTATGCAACTCCGCAATACGATCATCCAACAATTTTTTGATTGGATTTTTTAACGCGGAGATATCTAGCGGTTGCTCTAACGCTCCTTTTTCATTTGCTGAATTGATTTCTTGCTGCAGTGACCGATTACGAACACTATCTGCCAGATAAAGTTCTCCTGCTTTGAGCCGTTTTTTCATTTGGCGATAAATCCAAAACTCATAGCGATCGCCATGAAATTTTTGTTCGCCTTTGGCATTAGTGTCAAACAGGTACGGCGACAACCGTTTAGGCCTGGTTTTCTCGGGAGTATCGGAAACAGGATATTTATTGAGTGTTTTATCTGCATCAAATATCTTTTTAAGCCAATTGATAGCCGCAAACCAAGGACTGTCGGGTATTGTAGTCGAAAAATCAATAGCCATCATTAATGGTCGTAATTGCAGTTTGTAGCGGTGAAAGTGCTTGTCAACCATTTGCCATTGAAAATCGATTAATTTAAGTTCTTTTTCGCCATTTATTGAAACTTTGTTACGCAAATCCTCTTCTGGCATGATTGCAAACGCTTTTTTACGTACTTCGCCAAAATCAACTTCGTTGGATAGTTCTGGTGCTACATAAAAGCTTGCCAACTGTTTCATGACAGATAACTCAGACTGTTTGCTTATAGCATACTCAGAATACGCTTCTTGAGCATTTTCTTTGAGTTCACCTTCAAATTGACTAAGGTGAATGAAAAATGCATCTATCAAATTATCATTGAGATGATGATAGCGCTGCTGGATATAACACAGGAGATATAAGTGGGTTTGCTCTGATTTCAGCTCTTTTCGCAGATCATAGATGGTGTAATAATCAACCAGACTCGCATAATGTTGAATATTTTGAAGAGAGAGATTGAGCTTTGGTAGTAGGGATTGAGCTAACAGATACAGTGATTTTGTTGAAAGTAATTTATCGCGTTCAGCGCCAATCATTCGTGCTTTGAAGTCTTTGGTATCTTGTTTAAGGTCCGCCAATCCAGATAGTGTCTCGTCTTCTTTATCAAGCAGTAATTTTTTCAAAGAAGCTTTATCTTCTTCGGTCAATGACTCTTGAAGAATCACTCGCAACCTATTTCTCTCAAAATTTAAAGCAGTTCTAACAATTATTTGCAACGCCGAATACGCTGGTCGCATGATTTTCTTTTCCTGCATAAATGTCAGTAATTCGATAACGATAAATTGTGGGCTGACATCTCTGCGTAGTATTTGCCCTGCTTTATTTACTAACAAGGGCTCAAATTCTTTTGACCACATTTTGTAACCAAAATATGCGGCAATCGCATGGCATTGTGCATAATATTGATGTTTTGTGATGCGATCAGGTTGAAAAAATTCTCCCGGGAAATATTCCTGCATCACGAAATTTATATCGTCTTGAACATCAATCTCGTCCCAATCGAATGAAAAGAACATGTGCTTGGCTTTAAAATAACCGATTTGAATGGAGCAATGAACTTGAGCTGCTAAATTTGCACGACTCTTCGCTAATGCCTGCTCTTCCGATGAGAGGTTTAGGTAGTGCAAACGTTGTTCATCATCAAAATCTGGAAGGTCATATAAAGCAGCTTGCTCTGCCTCTGATAAAATAGTTAGTCTTTCATTTTGTATGCTCATATGACAATGAAATTAAGTTGTAAATAATGGTCGTTTTATTGGGTTAAAAACTATAGCATATTGGTACGTTATAAACGATAGTGAATTATATGGTGATATGCGTTAAAATAACCTTAAGGCAAAAGCGCTAAAAACTTGGTTAAAATTTGTATGATTTATGGATATGTTCGGGTAAGCACTCAAGAACAAAGTGTTGATAGCCAGAAAAATAGTATTAGTCGATATTGTATCGATCAGAAAATAATGGTTGATGAATGGATTGAGCTTGAAATGTCCTCTCGTAAATCAACTACTATGAGGCGTATTGACGAGCTGTTGGAAAAACTTTCACCGGACGATACGGTTATTTCCTCTGAACTATCCAGACTGGGTCGCTCTATCAAAGAAACACTTAATACAATAGAAACAATTGTTCAGGATAAAAAGGCTCGATTAATACTTATTAAGCAAAGTTTGGATCTAAATCCTAGCGCCCAAAATAATGTGGCCAATAAAGTGCTTATTACGATATTTTCAATGTTGGCTGAACTAGAGAGGGATTTTATTTCTGAGCGGACTAAGGAAGGTCTGCGTGCACGTGTTGCAAAAGGTATAAAACTTGGTAAACCTAAAGGAGTAATTCAAGCGTCTATGTACGATAAAGATAAGGAGAAAATTTTGCATCTTTATCAATTAGGTGTTCCTATTCAGAAAATTATTGCAACCCATTTGGGATACGGACGATATTTGTCACTCAAAGCTTTTATTAACAAGAGCAAGGACAAGCAATGCGTCAACATATAAAGGAGTATGACAGTACATCGATAAAGATCCCGGCATATAGTGGTGAGGGAGATGGGTTAACAGTGGAGTTAACAATCACCGCATATCCTAGTGGTAGCCAATCTGTATCAGCCTCAGGAAATATAGCTTGCGCTTTAAAAGAAAATTTTCGACGAGTTATTGGGATAATGTCATCCATTAATTCTTCATGGGAAAAAATAGAGAACTTTGATTATCATCTTGACAGTTCAAATGATTGTTTTTTGGTAAAAGATTCTAAAAGTTCAAGTATGGCAATCAGTATTGCCCTTTTTAACCTATACAGAGTATTATGTGGTAAAAGTACAGTTTCTGGATTGACTGGCACCGGAATATTAAGGATCGATGGCTCATTTGAAAATGCTCATTTTGAAACTGAAAAAGCGACAATATCCAATGGTTTTTTCTTTGTTTCACCGAGTATTTGTCGGAATTTATTTGTACTAGAGTCGTTAATGAATCAATACCATAAAAGGAGTTAAAATGAAAAAATATTGTGCGAGCATTCTTTCCGGCTTAGCTTTAGCAGGGGGCATTATCCAATCAGCAGAAGCATCAGTATGTCAAAGTCTTCCTGGCAGTGTAGTTTGCGGAGCAGGTGTGGTTGAGCAGTTATCCGGCAACGGAACAGTAACTGTTAACGGTACAACCGTCAATGGACCAACCAATGTGAATGGTCTATTGAGTGCAACCGATGCAAGTTTCTCTAACATAGATATTAATGGTAGTGCTAATTTTATTCAATGTACCATAAATGGTGAGGCAAGTATCAAAGGCTCTCTCAATGCATCTTCAACTAAATTTGAAAGTTCTTTAGAGATTTACTCCAATGAAGTGAGATTCATCAATAGTAAAATTAGTGGGGATTTACATGTTTCACATACCGACTCGAGAAAACATGTTGTATTTTTGGATAATTTTTCTGAGGTAGGTGGTAATATTGTGTTTGATGACAAAAATGGCGAAGTTGTTATTCGTGGTGGCTCAAAAGTCAACGGACAAATTATAGGTGGGAACTCGGTCGCCAGGTAATGGATTATGGAGAATAAAAAAATGACTTTTGAAGATGGAAAAAATACAGTAACCGAAATATTCTTTGGTTATCACAGTGATGGTAAAGAAGGTGGCAGTGACGGAAAGGAAGGTGGCAAAGATGGCAGTAGAGATAATCCACATCCGCCATCAAATTATGCTGGAGATTCCGATGATTTTTCTGCTATTGAAACAGTTAAATATCAATTTTAGTTCGCATTATGCCCAAAAATGATTTGATTATTACCGCGCATTCACACAAAGAGGCTATTTCGGCGTCTGTAATAAAAAATCAAAATTTGAGAAAATCTTTTCAAATAGTAACGATTGAAAAAATTCTTAACGAATACGACATATTTGATGAGCTTACTGACAAAGGGCCGATTATAAGATGGTCCCAAAATGAAGAACCGGTAATATCAAACTTGAGTCATGCTATCCTTAATAGAGTTACGTATGTTCCTGATAGATTATTTGAAAAGTTCACTGTTGAAGATCGTGAGTATGCAAAGAGAGAATTTGAGGCCTATATCGGATTTTCATTTAACTCTTTTTTAGGTGTTGCAAACAACTGTCCTAAAGGGTTATGTGGCAAAATAATGTCCCTGCCTGAGCAATGGCATAAAATCGCCCAACTATCTGATGTGGTCGTTCCCAAGTATTATTGGGGGCCATCGAAATTTAATTCTCTTAAAGATATCAAAAGCACTATATATTCAAATATATATCAGTATTACAATTGGTCAGTAAAAAATAGCCCGATAAATCATGAAGACTCCGAAACATCTCATCTATTCTGTTTTGTACGGCCAGTGGGTACCCCGGTTTTTGTTTTAACCATAGGTTCTAAAACACTATTTACTTCTCAATTGTCTTTACCCAATACAACAAAAAAACGCCTTATTGAAATAAGTAAAATGGCACATTTTCTCCTAGACGGTTTTATTTCTGAAACTCTGTTTTTTATTGGCCCGGAAACAATATCGTTTGGTTGCATTAATCATGAGATAATAGCTTCTAAAGAAAATTCTAATTTTGACACATTTGTGTCTTTTCATTTGATGAATGAGTTTGAAAAATGTCTGAATTAAAAACCTTTATCAATAAAGAGTACCGCCCAGATATTTCAGGCGGAAGCTTAGATTTGAACCACGTATCTCATCTTAAGCTATCAAATTCCTTGGAAGATATAACGAAAATTGAAGTAAATGCTATTTGTTTTGGGCCGAAAAAAGATAATGTTCTGTTAAACCTAGAACATGCGATTCATACTGAAGATAAAATTTTGGTTTTTTACTACGAAGACATTCATGTGCGCTGGACTTATTTGACGCAAAATGGATGCGCTTATATTATTTATAAAAAAAATGATGTTGTTGAATATAAAGTGTTAGCAAAAAACATTTATATCAGAGGCTGTTACGTTGACCCTGAAAGTAAACCCTGTGAATTAATCAGTAATTTTTTGAATTTTATTGAATTATGGGATGGAAAAATTTTATGTTCCCCCAAATCACAATTGACTAACGAGTCCAAACTTTTTCAATTGAATAACAGCTTGCTTAAATCCTCTGAAAAATACTCCGGAATTTCAATTGGTGATAGCTTTGTTATTAAAGGGCTAAAGAGTTTTGAAAGGTTGCCTGATTCGAAAGAAGGCGATTATATAGTTAAATCTCTTTCTGGTATTCGCTCGAAGGTGGTTGATGGCAATACATATAAAAATTGGGATAAAAATTCAGTAGAGAATATCCCTGTTTTATTTCAGAAAAAAGCTGAAGGCAATGATCTTAGAGTGCATATTATAGATAATTGCATTTACTCAAAGTATTCGGAATCGAAGGACAGTATCGATTATCGATACGATAAGGCTTTCTACAATTTGATAGATATTGAGAAATTGGACGATGATATGACCAATTTCTGCCTAGAGGTTAGTGATAGAGAGGCAAATAGATTTCTTGGGATAGATTTTATCAAAGAAGAATCAAAATACGTCGTTTTAGAAGCAAATCCATCGCCTGGGTGGTCAGCATACTATCCACACGACGGAATGGCTATCGGTCCATTACTGCAGACTTTGTTGCAGGTACTAAAAAGTGAGTAAGTTTAATAATATTAAGAAATTAAATTTATTGAATTCGGTTATTATTTCTATTAAGTATTTACTATGGATTGTATTTTTTATTTTTCAAGGCCGCGCTATTGAGCTAGCTGTAACCAAAAAAGAGATTTTTGATCAGCTAATGATCGCATTGGTGTTGTTCGTAACCCTAAAGATGTTCGTTGTTTTATGTGAGGCATTACAGAGTTTTATTTTAGAATACTTTAAAAACAATGCAATGAACGAGCAGTGGCAAACTCATTTTCCAAAAAAAATATATAGGGATATGACAAATAAGGATAATGAAGTCAATCTGCTTTTTTTTGATTATTTTCCTGCCTTGTATGATATAAATAGCACACTTTTTAGTAATAATTTCACTTTAATAACAATTTTTTTACTTACCATATTAGCTTTCTTATACGAAGGTTTTTCTTTTGGAATTATTTCTCTTCCTGTTGTGTTCTTCATGAATTTTTTTAGCAAAAAAATATATGTCAGAAAGATAAACCAGCTAAACACGGTTCTTTTTAATACAAAATCTCAGGCATTAGAGTGGATAAAGCAGTATTTCATGGCTTATAAGGAAATATCCAAAATATGGCATAATAAAATTTTGTCTCTATGGTCAATTGAAGTATATAAACCATATTTTGAAAGCACAAAAAAGCAAACTATTTTGGTATTATATCGCGATATAATTACTCATTTTTTTGTAGAGTTTCCTTTTATGATAAACAGTGCTGCGATCATTGTAGCCGTTTATTATGGTTATTTATCGCTTGAGGAAATGTTTGTATGGATCGGTTTTTGTCAATTTATGATTCAAGCTTCAAATAATTATATTCAAAACCAAATAGTAAAGGAAAAAAATCATATTATAAAAGAAAAAATAGATGAGATTTTAAATCATTTTAGGCAGCCTAATACGCATTTATTTTCAAATACGCTCATCGAAAAAATAGATGAGTGCGTGGTTATCATGAAAGATGGTACAAAAAACATTCTGGGAATTAAACCTAAAATATATTTAATACAAGGTGATAATGGGACAGGGAAATCCACGTTAATGAACCTAATTCTTGGTCATGAAAGAGCTAATATTATTCCTGACAATCCGAAATTTAATCAAATAATCAATCTTAGAAAATCAGATGAAATTAGATTAATTGAAAGAGAGTCAGTTATTTTCAACAATTTATTGGATTTTAACGCGCAAATTTGCGGTCCAATTACACAGAAAGCCAGAACTTGGCGAAATAAAGTTCATCGCACCATGCATCACTTATTTGATTATGATTTAAGAGAATCATGGACAAAAATCTTTGATAATTTAGAGTGTGAGTACAATAACCGAGCTGAAGTGATTTTTTCATCTGGTGAAAAAGTAATTTTCTCTTTTATTCGATTCCTTGTCTCATGGGAGCCAAGTGTTTCATTGTTAATTGTTGATGAGTGTGATTCATTTTTAGATAGAGAAAGAAAAATATTATTTGCTAAAACGGTGCAATGCTTAGCAAAACACATGGCGATCTACATTAGTAGTCATGACAAGGAATTTAGAAACATCTTATTAAACGATTACACTGTGACCAAAAACCATCCGGAAATTTTGCCGGTTCTGGGCTAGAACCCCTGACCAACCCTAGAGTTGTTTCTCTCGTTCAATAGCCACAACGATACTTCCACAGGCTTCATAGTAA
>CAZVEH010000071.1:0-8659 GCA_964625775.1 uncultured Legionella sp.
GTTGGTGCCAGTATGCTTGTACCCAAACGCGCTTAGTTTTGTGTCTTAGGGTGTGTAGGATTCATCTTCTTGTTGGATGTGTTTTGTGGCTTGCAGTGCGGCAAATAGCCCTATGCCTATCAATGCAATGATGCTATTTTTATTGTCATAACAAAATGTGACACCTTTCTGAAAATAAGAAACTTGCTTGATAGGGTCTACGGCTATGTCTTTCAGGTTGTGGGTGCAAACTTCACTTATCTCTGTGGCCTGCGCGTACGGCATTAATTTTAAATGGTTTAAACTGGTTTTTAACCATTTAATTACAGCAATTGAAGAAAATTCTGCTACTGAAAATGTAAAATGAGCACAGACATCTGTGGCAGCAAACTGGTGTTTACCTGCTTTACCCATTGCATAATGTTGAACATCATAGGCAGATCGAAAGCGTTCATATTGCGAAGATAATAGTACATAATGCATCGAGGGTGCATTAAAAAAACTGCAGTTATAGGTCAGACGATTCTGTAATTGTTGATTAAAATGTGTGGTTAAAAGCAAGCGTAACACAGGAACATCGCCATAATAAGCTGATGTTTTATCAAAAACAAAGGGTAGATATAAAGAAAACTTCATGTGTTCATAGACTCGTCTCAGCAGTGTTTCTTCTTGCAGAGGTAAACGCGCTTCTTCATCCCGAGTGGGTAGGTGTGTTATATCGCCGATATTGAGTAATCGTGCATACGTCATCATTAACGTGGGGATATATTGGATACACCTTCTTTGTGGATCGGATGTGACTTTATAGTCAGAATATTTATTGTAGAGAGTTTCCAATTGCGTTTTGAAGTGTGGCAGAGTGCTAGGTGTGTTTAATACGCAAGCACTTAAGGTGATGAATTGTATGATATCTGCAGCACCGGCCAGAGGCGTCAATGGTGTGGCATCACCTAAACCACCATCCCTAAGGTCTGTGGATCTATTCGTTAAACGTAGCCCTAAATTGTTTTTAAGAATAGTATGAAGCTCTTCAAAATCGAGCAAAGGTATATCACCAGAGTCATCATGGGTTTTTTCAAGCCGCATGTCCATACAATCTTTCCATAACTTGCCAATATGGTGACTCGATTATAAGGGAGAAGTATTAAGGTTTTATTAACAAATCACACAGGTAATCCATGATTGCAATTGATCTCAGGATTTGCACGCACCCATAAGTTTTGCGCAAATCCCGTATATTCTTTATAAAAAATGGTAACGAATGCCCGCTTTTGCTCCGAAGTCATTGGACGGTCCGATATCACATACGCCTGGCGCAAATCCTCCAGATCCAGAGTAGGCACCGCTGCCTTGGTAGACGCCTTCAGCAAATAGGTCAAACTTTTTAGATGCCAAATAAGTGACGCCTAATTTTGCTCGATAGGCCAAAACTCCTTTGTGCGCCGGGTCAGAGACGCCAGTACCATAGGGAAGTTTAAAGGTGACCGTGGATTGTCCTATGTTGCCGTACCCTATGCCTCCTCCAATATACGGAGCAAACTGACTACGGTTGTATAGGTCGTAATAGGCGCTGATTAAAACTGTTTGAGCCGTCATCGATCCAGTGAGGCCTGCTTCTTCCGTTATACCGCTTGCGGAGGCTTTTGAGGTGTTAAGCGCGTTATTGGTATAAGCATAAGTGATTTCAACTCTTGCAGGACCAAAGTCATATCCTCCTCCAGTTTCACCGGAAAATCCAGTTGCTTTGTACACATGGCCATAAATAGAGTACCCGTAATGAGTGGGCTCGTGACCACTTGTTGGTTGTGGGGTACTGAATCCAAGCCCCAATGTTGCATAAAGACCTTTTGCCATGTGTGGATAGGTGCTACCAGATAACTCACTTTGATTGACGACATGGTTGGCTGCGAGCACTGAGGCTGGAGCCACGAGTGTTGCCAATACTATGCCCATCACCGATGACAGTATCTCCTTTTGAATCATTTAAACCCCTGTTTAATTTCACTCAAAGCGTCATCAAGGCTTTAGAAGATTTAAACCTTGATGACATACCGCGAAGAGCTATAAATAGATACGCTTACTGCTCGTCATCCCAGCTTAATGTGCCGCCAGCTTGATACTCAATCACACGTGTTTCAAAAAAGTTTTTCTCTTTTTTGAGGTCCATCATTTCACTCATCCATGGGAATGGATTTTCAGCGCCTGGATATTGCTCTGGTAAGCCGATTTGATTGAAGCGACGGTTGGCGATGAAATGAATATATTCTTCGAACATTTCAGCGTTCATGCCTAAAATACCATGTGGCATCGTATCTTTTGCATATTGATATTCGAGGTCTACGCCTTCACGAATCAAGGTGATGATTTCTTGTTTGAATTCATTGGTCCATAATGCTGGATTCTCGATTTTAATTTGATTGATGACGTCAATCCCAAAATTCATGTGCATGGATTCATCACGCAAAATATATTGAAACTGTTCTGAGGTGCCGACCATTTTATTTCGGCGACCCATGGATAAGATTTGAGTGAAGCCAACATAAAAGAAAATACCTTCGAATACCACGTAAAAAGCGATCAAATCACGTAATAAGCGCTGATTGTCTGCGAGTGTACCCGTATGAAAATTAGGATCGCACAAGCTATGGGTGAAAGGCAGGGCCCACATCGCTTTGCTGGCGACTGAGGGGATTTCTCGATACATATTGAATACAGCTGCTTCGTCTAAACTCAAGCTTTCAATGATGTATTGATACGCATGGGTATGCAGGGCCTCTTCGAAGGCTTGTCGTAACAAATATTGACGACATTCTGGGTTGGTAATATGGCGGTAAACTGCCAATACCAAATTGTTAGCAACCAACGAATCGGCTGTGGAGAAAAACCCCAGATTACGTAAAATAATCAAACGTTCATCTTCGGTCAAACCGTTAGGATCACGCCATAAAGCTAAGTCGGCGCTCATGCTGATTTCATTGGGCATCCAGTGATTGGCGCAGGCTGTTAAATACTTATCCCAAGCCCAGGTGTATTTAAAAGGTACCAATTGATTCAGATCAGCGCGGCAGTTGATGATTTGTTTATCATCGACCTGAATACGGTCAGCACCCATTGTGATGGATTCTAGGCCACTGAGATGGATGGCGGCATATTGGTCAGCGGTAGCTGGGTTACTCATGAGTTCTCCTAATAATAAGTAAGCATCATGCTTGTTCTGCGTCAGAACAAGCATGAAGAGGTTTTATTGACAAGCTTCACAATCTGGGTCGAGGATAGAGCAGACTTTAGGTTCCTCGGATTTCACAGCATTTAAAGCACCATCCGTGATGGTTGATTTTTCAGCATTGGAAGCACCGATACTACGTAAATAATACGTGGTTTTTAAACCGCGTATCCAAGCTTGACGATACAATTCGTCGAGTTTTTTACCTGACGGTTGAGCCATGTAAATGTTGAGAGATTGTGCTTGGTCAATCCATTTTTGACGGCGTGAACCAGCTTCTACCAGCCAAATGGGTTCCATTTCAAATGCAGTGGCGTAACGTCGTTTGAGATCGTCAGGCACTCGATTGATGGGTTGTACGCTGCCATTAAAATACTTGAGATCATTCACCATGACTTCATCCCAAAGATTCAACGCTTTGAGATCGGCCACAAGATAAGGATTCACTACTGTAAATTCACCTGACAAATTCGATTTGACGTATAAATTTTGATAGGTAGGTTCGATAGATTGAGAGACACCACAAATATTAGAAATGGTGGCTGTGGGTGCAATGGCCATGACATTGGAGTTACGCATGCCTTGTGTACGCACAGTCACCCGTAAGGCCTCCCAATCTAACGTTTGGGCGCGATCTTGTTCAAGGAATTTGCCTCTGGATTGTTGTAAGAGATTGATCGAATCAATAGGCAATATCCCTTTACTCCACAAGGAATTTTCATAGCTAGAATACAGACCGCGTTCTTTTGCTAATGCAGAAGAGGCTTCAATCGCATAATAACTGATCAACTCCATAGATGTATCTGCAAATGCCAATGCTTGAGTCGACGCGTAGTCAATTTTTAGGGCATACAACGCATCTTGGAAACCCATCAGACCTAGACCAATAGGCCGATGTCTGAGATTTGAGTGACGCGCTTGAGGGACTGAGTAGTAGTTGATATCAATCACATTATCCAGCATGCGAATGGCTGTGGTAATGGTACGTTTCAGTTTGTTCGCATCCAATTGGCCATCAATGATGTGTGCGGGTAAATTGATTGAACCCAAATTACAGACCGCAATTTCTTCTTCCGACGTATTCAACGTAATTTCTGTACAAAGATTAGAGCTATGAATCACGCCAGCATGTTGCTGCGGCGAGCGCATATTGCACGTATCTTTGAAGGTCAGCCAAGGATGACCTGTTTCAAACAACATCGAAAGCATTTTGCGCCAAAGTTTGATGGCAGGCAGGGTCTTGCTATGCTTGATTTTTCCCGATTGTGCTGCATCTTCGTAACTCAAATAGGCAGTTTCAAACGCTTTGCCATAGAGATCATGCAAATCAGGTACATCATTGGGAGAAAACAATGTCCAATTGCCTTCGGCAAACACTCGTTTCATGAATAAATCTGGAATCCAAAGTGCGGTATTCATATCGTGAGTACGTCGGCGATCATCCCCGGTGTTTTTGCGTAATTCCAGAAACTCTTCGACGTCAAGATGCCAGCATTCCAAATAAGCACAGACTGCACCTTTGCGTTTTCCGCCTTGGTTGACTGCGACGGCAGTGGCGTCAGCAACATTCAAAAATGGCACAACGCCTTGTGATTTGCCATTGGTGCCTTTGATATGCGAGCCCATAGCACGCACGGGTGTCCAATCATTGCCCAAACCGCCGGCAAATTTTGAAAGCAAGGCATTGTCTTTCAATGCAGAGTAAATCCCATCTAAATGATCAGGGACTGTGGTCAAATAACAGCTAGACAGCTGTGGACGCACTGTACCGGCATTGAATAACGTGGGTGTGGAAGCCATATAATCAAACGAAGACAGTAATGTATAAAATTCAATGGCTTTGGCGTTTTTGTCTTGTTCTCGAATAGCTAGACCCATGGCCACACGCATAAAAAACGCTTGAGGCAATTCGTAACGAATGCCGTCTTGATGAATAAAATAACGATCGTATAACGTCTGTAAACTCAAGTATGTAAATTGCATATCACGCAAAGGTAATAATGCCTTACCTAATTGCTCCAGGTCAAAGTCGGCCAATTTGGAATCCAGAATACCTTGTTCTATCCCATTCGCAATATACGCGCTAAAATAATTGGGATAGAGATGGATCATTTCATCAAATGTGGCCTCGTTTTGTATGGACAAGTGGGCGAGTGCTTCTGCGCGCAAGCTATCCAACAACAAACGAGCACTGACATACGTATAGTTAGGCTCTGTTTCGACCAAAGATCTCGCTGCCATGATCAATGCTTTGTGGACATCGTCTAAGGTGGCTTGTTGATATAAATTACGCAAAGCATCTTTGATGATAGGGGCCGCCTTGACTTGGGTCAAATCCCGGCAGGCTTCTTCTACAATGATCTGTAGTCGATCTAAATCCAAAGGTTGTACCGTACCATCGGGTAACGTGACCAATTTGACATTGGCATCCTTGGGTTGTTTTTGTAAAGCGGCATCACGAGTTTTTCGGCGATCGTCACGATACAGCACATAAGCACGCGCAATTTTATTTTGACCACTGCGCATCAATGCCAATTCGACTTGATCTTGAATATCTTCGATATGAATGCTGCCACCTGTGGGCAAACGTCGTTTCAAGGCTTTGGTGACTTGTTGCGTGAGGGTTTCAATTTGATCGCGAATGCGATTGGATGCAACCGCATTTGGGCCTTCAATGGCAATAAACGCTTTGGTGAGCGCTACGGTGATTTTATTTTCGTCGTAAGAAACCACTTTACCATTACGTTTGATGGTTTTTAAAATTCCAGGGGTGTTTGCATTGATCTCAAAGTGGTTGATGGATGCGGATGGCGCAACAGGGTCTAGGATGTTTGACATAGTCTCTCCAGATGGTATTTAGCATCAACGTTAGAAAACTCTGTTGACTTCTATGACGGGGTCAACTGGGCTTCTAGGTTAAAACACTATATATAGATAAATAATTTGCTCTAAAGCACAATATAGTGTGTTTTTGTCGTCATGGCAAGAGGATAAGTTTGCGAATATCTTGTGGATAAATATGTATAACCAATCCCCCTTGCCTTGAGTAAAACACTTTTTTTCATTATAATACGTTCACCGTGTTCAAATTCGGTGCAGTTATCTATGAGAAGCTCCTCTCATTTTTTTTTCTCTTTGCCTCCCAGGTTTGAATTTGGTTCTGAGGCTATCGCGTTTGATCAATGGTTCTCCATCGATCAGCAAGTTAAGGATTGGATCACGCAGTTTTTAAGCGCTACACCTCCGAAAGAGGGCGCTTTATGGCGATCAATTCTAAAAGCGTACCCTCTAAATTTAACGAAACAGCACACCTTGAAGGCCGATGCGCTACCGACAAAAACCTTTATGTTGTCTTTGGAGTCTTTGCATGCATTTGATCAGCTATGCGAGCAGCACCCTAAGTGGCATAACCTATTGCTTTCTCTGCTGAACGACTTAAATCAGATACTCACACATAGTTATGCGCTGGGCATTAATTTTTCCGAAGTTTTTCTTCAAACCGATCAAGGTCTTCCTTCGCACTATCGCCCCGATCATGATCGCTTAGTCACCTCAGTGGAAGAATACAAATCACTTACCAGTTCGTTTTCTTATCAATTTGCCAAAGCGTGTTTGGGTCGCTTTTTGCATAATCCGAGTCCTTATACTCGGCCATATGCAAAATGCAGGACTCATGAAGATTTGATTGTGCCTGAGCATTATTTCAATCATGCGTTTGAAGCTGAGTTTTTCATTGATTCAGGTTTGGGTTCACAACCAGTAAAGGTAATGCTTACCTTTGGTCCTGAAGTGGTGATCAGTGATTTGAGTCTATCTCTAAAGTTTCTTAGTAAAATCAAAACGCTACAAGAAGTCATCTTTGTTTTTCAAAGCCCGAGATACGCTGACTTATCCGTTCGAGAAGATTTGCTTGGCAAAGCATTGGAGCTATTTCGTCAAGACGATAGTCAGTTTTTACCGCATATCTTATTATTGACGCAAGTATTCCCCGGGTTGTCTTTAAAACAGCATGCGCCAGATAGGTCTCAAGAACAAAATGGTATCTCGCCTTTGCGGGGAGGTGCTGGGTATTATCTGTCGCACCCCGGATTTTCAGAGTCCCGGTTTGATCGTATTCAAACACGGGTTCAACGGCAATCAAAGCCCATTTTGTCTCATCTTGCGACAGATCTTATTCCACAGCCACAAAAGATTGGACCGTATGTGATCCGAACAGGGGAGCCTGGAGGGCATTACCGCGTGTCCAAACGTTTTGATGCCGAGCAATTAAAATCACAACTGACATTTAGCGTGACCCAGCAGTATGAGCAGAGCAGTGATTTGAACCAAACGCAAGTATTGACCCAGCAGCAGGAATTAGCGCAAACAGTCAATACCACGCAACAACAGCAACATCAGTCACGTAGAGCGATAGGCTGGTTAAACCATCACGTATTTACGGTTCAAATGTTTCTTTTTGCGCTAAGACAGCATGCTCAGGCAAAACTGCATTCTTATGAAAACCCCATCATCAGCAATCGTGGCTTTGTCACGCAATATCATTTAAAAAATAATTTTATGCGAAAATTGTTCGATGATCGGGTTTTTCTAGAAACTGTGGTTGGCACAATTTTTGGTCGCTTCAAAGTGGGGCTTCGTCATCATTCTTTTGCCCAAATTGATCCGTATTGTGTGGAAAAATTATTGCAGCAGATCGAGTCTATTGCAGATGGTTTGGATCAAGACTACGCGATTTTTGACGCAATGGGTTCGTTCTTCTCTTTGCGCATGCCCACCTTGTTGGGTTTCGGTGTTGATGCGGTTCCATCACCTTTAATTCAAGCGGATATGTTTTTTGTTCCGACTTTGATGCCCCCCGATTATGAAAAACGCATACATCTACGTGCGTTCATACGAGAAAAAGATTTTGTTGATCTCAACGAAGAAAAACAGCTTAAGTGGCTGGATTTGGGTGAGTCATTATTGGGCGAGTTCGAATCGGAAAAAACGGATTGGTCTGCAGAAGACTCAAGTTTTCGGTTAGGGCAGTTGCGTCAATTGATGTCCTTCTATTGTTCTTCTGGTGATTTGGCGATTTTAGATGAATTTTTATCTTATTTTTCTGAATTTCATCGTGATCATTTGAAGATTTTTCTGTGCATGATCATCAAAGGCTATCGTTTTAACATAGAGCAATTTTTAATTTTATTGACTGAGCTTAAACAAAGATCACTTTTAGAGAGTTTTTATAAGATTTATTTCCAATATGCTCAAAGTATTGGATCTGTGACTGACCTTTTACGTTCTGAAAAAACAATCATATCTAGGCAGCAGTTCTTCACAGAGGCAAGCGTATTGTATTCTACAGATGCTCCTAATATAGGTGCCCCTAAAATACGTCTTTTTTCTACGGAAGGTAGTACCATAAATCGCCCGTTGTATCTTGTACTGATGGAGCGCACGCCGCACGCATTATCA
>CAZVEH010000072.1:0-8250 GCA_964625775.1 uncultured Legionella sp.
CCACACGACAGGAGATCCCTCGCTGCGCTCGGGATGACGTGGGGAGTTACCATCTCTTTCGCCTACCTACCGTGCTTTATGCACGGTATCCAGACAATCTTGATTCGAGATTGAAACTGGATTTCGCGCATAAAGCACGGAACCTAGGCACACTGGTTATACTATATCTATTTAGATGCGGTTGCCCTGATAATTTGCCATATCAAACAATATGATGTACCTTTATTACACTATCATTGAATAAGTATGCTGATGAGTCCCCAAAAAAGAAAGCACAATAACGTCATTAAACGAGCACAAGTTATCTGTAAAACTTATGCTCAATTATTAAAAGACAAACAAAAAGAAGATACCGGAGTGTTCAGGATCATATCAACAACAGAAAACCTAGAGACTTTAGCGGCCAAAGAACAAGCGTTAACCCAAATCCATGCTCTAAGAAAACACTCGGATTCAAACAACGAAGCCATTGGCCGGGCGATTAATAAGCTGTGCGGTATTTTAGAAAATGGACTTGTGAAACAAGATCCAACTGCGTATTTTAACGAACAACAAGACCTGATCAAAGAATACCTCGAAACCATACAATATTCAAACGCATCGCTGATGACTTCAGTCCTAAACGTCATCGCAACAGTACTGGTATGTTGCGCCACCGTGTCCACCCTTGGTTTAGCTCATCTGTGGCTATCTGGCGTCTTAAAACAAAATTATGCCACTAAAGGCGATCACTTGTTATTTTCTACCAAAGGTGAAAAACAACAGGCCAAAGAACTGATTCATCAGGTCAAGCACATGGGCGATCCACCCAAACACAACAAATGACGCTGATATATTTGATACATTAAGTGAAAATCCTGTTACACTTATATTTTTACTTATTTTATTTATGCACACCAACGATACGCTACAACGTTTTCTATTTGAACATGCCGCCATTCGCGGTGAACTCATTCATTTGAATCAAATCTACCAAACCATCAGTCAACAACGGCGGTATCCTCCCCGAGTTCAACAGTTGTTAGGCGAAGCATTGATGACCTGCGCGTTATTGGTTGGCGGTATCAAATTCGAAGGGGACATTAGCCTGCAATTTCAGGGAGACTCGCGGTTACCCTTAATCCTAGTTCAATGTAATCATTTGCTGCATCTTCGAGGTTTTGCCAATTTTGCTGAAAACCAGTCCGATGCGGATTATGAAGATGCCTTTATCCATGGCAGCATGGTGATCAATATCACCCCTCATCACCAAACCCAGACCTATCAAAGCATCGTACCCCTTACAACGTGCTCTATGAGTGAAAATTTAATGCATTATTTCGCTCAATCGGAGCAAATACCTAGTAAAGTATGGTTTGCCGTCACAGATCAGCATGCCGCAGGTATTATTCTGCAATTGATGCCAGGACAAAACAGCCAGCAACGCGAACAGTTTTGGGAATATGCCGTCCATATTGGACAAACGATCACCTCAGAAGAATTGTTGAATTTAGATAATGCCTCCTTTTTACATCGTCTTTACCATGAAACCGAATTACGCCTGTACCCTGAACGCGATCTGCAATTCAGATGTCGTTGTACACCTGAAAAAATGCAACAAGTTTTGACGGTACTGGGCGCACAAGAGGTGCAAGAATTACTGCAAGAAAAAGGTAAAATCGACATCAGCTGTGAATTTTGCACCATGCAATATAGCTTTGACCCCATAGATATAGCCATGTTATTTCGAAAACAAGACTAATGGGTATGGCCATCCAAATCCACCAACAAAGCACCATGCTCATCATGCTCAAACTGAAAAAACTCGCCTCGTATGGCCTGTAATATTTTCTGTAAATGACCAAAACTCTCGCTTAACTGAACATACAGCTCAGCCGAAGCACGCTCTTGCAGCTCGCTTGCTGTCAAATAAGCCGCCTGCCCCATATGGCTATAATAGTCTAATCCGACATGACGTCGCTCAGCCAAACCAGGGAATAAACCACAAATCAAAAGGCTTTTATCTCCTACAGCTATCAAATGTTCGATTTGATAGCGAGTGGAGCCGTGCATTGCATTTAAAAAATCCACAGCAATCGTCGAATCAAGGAATGCGGGTGTGTGTGAGAATCGTTGCAGGAGAAACACCAAATAGCTTTCGGTATTTTCTGTCAAACTCAGGTGGGTAGCTATTTGCGCTTCAGTCACCAATGCATACCACTGACTCATATCAGTAGGGTGTAAAATCAAGTGTTTCATGGCACATCTCCTTGATTTACGTCTTGTGGTCAATTCATTTTTAAATCACCGAGGTCGGCCATCTTCGAGACAAGCTGCAGATCTGCGGGTTGTTGAGCAGCTTCTCAGGATGACAAGTCATTTAAAAATGAATTCACTATACTTAGTTTAGCAAAGATATCGAAAATATGTGGGGATTGTGACTGAAATCATGTATAATGTCTCAACAATGTACAAGTATAATCATTTTGCAAGTCTGCATAAAATTTTAAGGTATATATGATTGAAAAAATTCGTAACGTCGCAATTATCGCCCACGTTGACCATGGTAAAACCACACTAGTTGATAAATTACTCCAACAAACCGGTACACTGAACGATCGTGCGCCCAAAGTTGAAAGAATGATGGATTCGAATGCTTTGGAAAAAGAACGAGGCATTACTATTCTGGCTAAAAACACGTCAGTGCATTGGAACGGTTATCAAATCAATATCGTTGACACCCCCGGACATGCCGACTTTGGTGGCGAAGTAGAGCGTATTCTATCGATGGTAGATAGTGTGCTACTCTTGGTGGATGCCGTAGACGGTCCTATGCCGCAAACACGTTTTGTCACTCAAAAAGCATTTGCACGTGGCCTAAAACCCATTGTGGTCATCAACAAAATTGACCGTCCAGGTGCCCGTCCTCATTGGGTTATGGACCAAGTGTTTGATTTATTCGATAATTTGGGCGCCAGTGATGAGCAATTGGATTTTCCAGTCGTCTATGCATCCGCACTGAATGGATATGCAAAATTAGACATTCAAGATGAAACAACCAATATGGATGCACTCTTACAAACCATCGTCGACCGAGTTGCAGCCCCTGATGTAGATTCTGACGGCCCTTTTCAAATGCAAGTCAGCTCTTTGGATTATTCATCTTATGTTGGCACCATCGGTATTGGCCGCGTCACTCGTGGACATGTGACTGCCAAAGCACCTGTTAAAATAATAGACAAAGACGGCAATATTCGCTCAGGTAGATTATTACAATTATTGGGATTCAAAGGCTTAGATCGTGTAGAAATCACGGAAGCACGCGCTGGGGATATAATTGCAGTCACAGGTATTGATCAATTAAATATTTCCGACACCTTATGCGATCCTTCTTTGGTAGAAGCCTTGCCCCCTTTGACCGTCGACGAACCTACCATCAGCATGACATTCCAAGTGAATGACTCGCCTTTCGCCGGCCAAGAAGGCAAATTCGTCACCAGCCGAAAAATTCGTGAGCGCTTACAAACCGAATTACTCCATAATGTCGCGCTCAGAGTAGAAGATACTGAAGATCCTGATAAATTTCGCGTTTCAGGTCGAGGTGAATTACATTTATCTATTTTGATCGAAACCATGCGCCGTGAAGATTACGAATTGGCCATTTGCAAACCTGAAGTCATCATGCGCGAAGAAAATGGTGAACAGTTAGAACCTTATGAAAGGCTAACAGTGGACGTGGAAGAAAATCACCAAGGCACCATCATGGAAAAACTCGGTGAACGCAAGGGTGAATTACAAAATATGGTTCCAGACGGCAAAGGCAGAGTGCGTTTAGACTATAATATCCCTACACGAGGCCTGATAGGCTTTCATACTGAGTTTCTTTCTGCTACTTCCGGCACCGGTTTGATGTATCATGTCTATGATCATTACGGTCCTGCACTCAAAGGGCGGATTGGAAAACGTAACAATGGCGTACTGATTGCCAATTGCCAAGGTACAGCGCGTGGTTTTGCGTTGTTTAACCTTCAGGAGCGCGGACGCTTGTTCATTGAACCGCAAACAGTCTGCTATGAGGGCATGATTGTTGGGATCCACGCCCGTGATAATGACTTAGTCGTCAATGTCACCAAAGAAAAGCAATTAACCAATATGCGAGCATCCGGAACGGACGAAAACATCGTTCTGACCCCTGCTATCAAATTAAGCTTAGAGCAAGCTTTAGAGTTTATTGATGATGATGAATTGGTAGAGGTCACCCCCAAAACCATTCGTATTCGTAAAAAAGAACTCAATGAAACAGCCAGAAAAAGAACATCTCGATCTCAATCAAGTGATGATGGACTCTAAATGCCCCCCCAAAGCCCATTCAAACGAGTGATTTTATATGCACGTCAACAACGTGAAAATCAAGACGTGATGGGCACGTTGCAGCAGGTGTTCACCCATCTGCGGCAACATCATTCGGTATTCATTGATCCCGTTACTGCGCAATGTTGTCAGCTAGATATTCCTGTGTTATCTCATCAAGACTTCGATCCTACACAGGATGTCATGATCGTAGTAGGTGGCGACGGTAGTTTATTATCCGCTGCACAAATTGCTATTCGACACCATGTTCCGGTGATTGGCATCAATCGCGGGCATTTGGGGTTTTTAACTGATATTTCACCGCAAGATTTTGCCAGGCAGTTGGATGACGTGTTGCAGGGCGACTATGTCACCGAATCACGTTCGTTAATCAGCATGCGCATTCATGAAGAAGACACGATTCATTTTGCAGCCGACGCGCTCAATGATGTGGTTTTAAGCCGCGGCACTGGCACTCGATTGATCACATTTGATGTCTTCATCGACGATCAGTTTGTCAGTCACTATCGTGCGGATGGTTTGATTGTGGCAACACCGACGGGCTCAACGGCCTATGCTTTATCAGCCGGGGGCCCAATCATGCACCCACAACTGAATGCCATGGTTATTGTGCCGATGTTTTCCCACAGCTTTTCAGCACGCCCATTGGTCATTGATGGTGATTCACGCATCAGTTTACATATCAGCCCACAAAATGAAATGCCCTTACAAATTTCTTGCGATGGACATGAATCTTATTCTGTGCAGCCTGGGCAGCGTGTTGATATACAAAAAAGCAACCCCCAGTTGCAACTCTTGCATCCGCAAGATTATCATTATTATGATACATTAAGAATCAAATTAGGTTGGGGCTCAGAGGGATAATAGATGCTCACCTCATTATGGATCAAAAACTTCGCTATTGTTGCCGAACTCGAACTGGATTTCCAATCTGGCATGACTGCTTTTACTGGAGAAACCGGGGCCGGAAAATCCATCATGATTGATGCGCTCATGCTCGCTTTGGGAGAAAGGGCTGATGCCGGCGTGGTCCGTCCTGGCAAAGACAGCTGTGACATTCAGGCCTGCTTTTCTTACGCGCCTGACTCTATCCCAGCTCAGTGGTTGGCAGATCACGATGTGCAACAGGATGAAGCACAAATTATATTACGCAGAGTCATCACGCAAGAAGGGCGATCAAAAGCCTATATCAATGGTGTGCCTTTTCCTCTGCAAAAAGTAAAAGAATTAAGTGAAACCTTGGTCCACATCCATGGCCAACATCAACATCAAACGTTGTTGCTCCATACCACGCATCGCGAACAATTGGACCAATATGCTGAGCATGCCGAATTGCGCCAGGCACTCGCCCATCTGTACCGAGACTGCCAGCGTTTAAAAGAAGAAAAATCTCGTTTGGCCCAAGCTCATACTCAAGATATGCAAGAGGTCTCTCAAGACTTACAAGAATTGCAAAGATTAAATCCGATCGAAGGTGAAATCGACGATTTGCACCAAGAGCATCAACTGCTACATCATGCCAAAGATTACCTAGAACAAACACAATGTCTCATTCAGATGATGAGCGCTGATGACGCTCCCAATGTACAACAGTACATGCATACCCTGTTACAAAACATGACCGGCTTACCACAACACAATCCACATATCCAAGCCGCCAAATCTTTGCTTGAAAACGCCACTATTCTATTAGAAGAAGCTTATGACGAATTAGAATCATTTGGTCAAACGGTTCACATTGATCCCGAGCGACTCGGCGTGATTGAAGAACGAATGAGCGCTTTACATCATTTTGCCAGAAAATCCCACATTCCCATTCAGCAATTGCACACTCATATTCAAACTTTGGAAAACCAGTTACAGCAACACATGAATATAGAAGAACGCAAACAGCGTGTTGAACAAGAACTTGCGGCAGCCCAAGCTTCCTACCATACCTTGGCCATGCAACTCCGAAACTCGCGCATTCAGCATGCGCAGACCCTGGCAGCGCGCATCACCGCTAATATCCAGCAGTTGGGCATGCCAGATGGCTTTATTCATATAGACATCACGCCTCTAGATACCATGCAAGCTCACGGCTTAGATAAAATTGAATATAGGGTCTCTACCAATCCAGGATTACAACCCGATTTACTGACCAAAATTGCGTCTGGCGGTGAATTGTCACGCATAAGTTTGGCCATTCAAATGATCGCCGCACAGCAAGGCGCAACACCGACCTTGTTTTTTGATGAAGTAGATGTCGGTATTGGTGGCGCCACAGCGGCAATTGTAGGTCGACATTTACGTGAATTAGGCACTCGCTTGCAAGTCTTTTGCGTCACTCATCAACCACAAGTGGCAGCAAGCGCTCACCAGCATTTTTTGGTCAAAAAATACGTAGACCAAGAACAAACATTTTCCCAAATCGTCGCGTTAGACGCGGCGCTCAAAATTGAAGAACTCGCACGGATGTTGGGCGGGCTAACCATCACCCAGCAAACACGCTCGCATGCCCAAGAACTGATTGAATCTTTAACTCATTGAATACCCTAAGGAAACTTATGATAGACCGAAACGACGATCAAGCGTCTGCACGTGATGCAGCAATCGTTTATTTAAAGACATTAAAACCAACCGAAGCAGCATTTGAACAATTTTTAGTTCAATTTAAATCACCCAAAGCCATCACCCTCGAAAATATCATCCTAGGTGTCAAAGCTTTCCTCAAAATTGCAACCCTTTCCCCTGAAGAACGTGCTCATTTTTATGGAAATTCGCTACTGGGTATTCATGATAATCATTCGTTGGTTCAGGCATGGCATAAAACAGGGGCGATTAAAATTGACCCCACCGATTTTGATTCTTTTGTGACAGGCGAATGGCATAAAATTAATGAAAGACCATATATGGCATTAGTTTACGACGGTCACAACCCGGCACAAGCATTAGATCACTTACTTGCAGGTCCGACTGTCCTGGATTGCGGCATGTTTTGCCAATTAGGCATTTGGTTTGGGTTTAGGTATGTATTAGGCGATGAGCAATTTAATGACATAATGGCATTGTCGCCCCTATATATCACGCAATTTAATTATCAAAAAAACTCCCAAACACCTCATTTAGGTAATCCTTTATTTCGTTTTTTTACCATAACAGCCGAATCACACAACCCAATGCTTCAACTGAACTGCGTTTTCAATATTAACGAGTATAAATTCAAGCATCCGGCTGGCCATTACAAACAACACAACTGCATTGTTATCGACGGTCTATATTATATCCAAGAAAAAAACAAAGGGTTAACGCGATCAGAACTGGAAGATTTCCTCTTACAAGCCTATAACAACAATCCGGATGATCAGGATAAGGCATTTATTGATGAAGCGTTTCATGATCCCGATCTTCTCGAAGGTATCGACCCCCACAAAGACTGGGGTTGGGATAATTTTGCATCAGAGCATGACGCATTAACTTATAGCACCTACACCAAAGAAGAATTTCTGCAACAACCGCGCAGATCATCAGAAGATCACTTTGGAGGAGTATTCACATTAGACCTCCAAAAAGTGCATTTATTTTACAAACATTATAAAGAGAAAAAACACAGGACCGAACACCCGCAAAGCACGCCTTTTCACGGTATGAATCCTTTTGTATTGATGCCAATGCATGCAATTGCAGAGGTATCTTCACCCAAAAAACGCCCTAGAGAGGGACGTGTAGAAGAAACACCACAGGGTTCATTCTTAAATTAAGCCGCCCTAAAAGGGGTCTTTCGTCGCAATGATGGTTACCATTAAGAAATGTTGTCAATTAGGCATTGTTTCTCATATCAGCTCATAGATCAACAGCGATAGTTGAGGTAACTCCCCACGTCATCCCGAGCGCAGCGAGGGATCTCCTGTCGTGTGGTAC
>CAZVEH010000073.1:0-7689 GCA_964625775.1 uncultured Legionella sp.
ATAAAAACGGTATTATATCCCATAAATCAGTCATTTAAAAATCAAATGACTATATCAAGAACAAGCCAAGAAAACCATGAACATATAAGGTTTCTTGCAGACTGCTACAAACGAAGCGTTACATCTTAGTCCAGCTAGAGTAAAGCCAACCGGCGACTTAGACCTGGTGGATAAAAAAGGAGAACACACATGAAAACCTTCATCTTGGTGACCTGCTTAATGTTAGGTAACTTCTGCTACGCAGACACTATTCTCACATGCATGGTAAACGAGCCGTCTCCTCCCGACACAGCATGCGGAAGCGGGACCACATCCACTTCAGTCACTGGTCAAATGCTTACAGGGCCCTGTCAATGTACTGCCGATAATCAGCAGTCCTTGATGAGCGGCACCTGGCAATGCTCAACAATAGAGGGCACACTCGACCAGAAACACACGTGCTATTGCTATCTCGATAGAGATAAATGTCCCACCTAGCATCCTTTTACGATTTGCGCTCTATTCTAGCCGATGGGCGCAATACCACATAAAAATAGACGATCTTATCCTGTTCACTCAGGATGAAAATGCCTATAAATTTTGTCGGCCAAATCTTGACTGATACCCGGCACTTTCAGCAACTCTGCTGCAGGCGCGTTGCGTAATGCTCGGATACCACCAAAACGCTGTAGCAATGCTTTACGCCGCTTGGGTCCAATCCCTTCGATAGCGTCTAAGGAACTGCTCATACTAGATTTGGTTCTTTTTTTACGATGGGCCGTGATGGCAAAACGATGAGCCTCATCTCGAATATATTGAATGAAATGCCGCACAGCAGAGTGTTCAGGGACTTGCTGTTCTGTTTGATTGGACGCTAAAATTAATTTTTCCAATCCTGACTTACGCGTAGGTCCTTTGGCCACACCTAGAATGGTGATGCTTTCGATACCAAGCTTAGCCAATACTCGGCATGCGATGCCAATTTGACCTAAACCACCGTCCATGATCAATACATCAGGTAAGCGTTGATCTGGATTTTGATAACGCCGGGTTAACGCCTGCTCCATGGCTGCATAATCATCATTGGGTGTGATCCCGTGGATATTGAAATAACGATAATCACGTTTAGACGGACCATGCTCGTCAAACACCACGCAAGATGCCACCGTGGCATCTCCTTGAAAATGACTGACATCAAAGCAATCAATGCGGGTGATAGGATGCTTGCTGCCCATCAGTTCTGCCAAAGCAGTCATTCGAGACTGAGCAGTTTCTCGAGAGCTATGGTGGTGGAGGATTGCTTGTTGCAAATTCTTGTTCGCAAACTCAACCCAACGCAGCGCCAAGCCGCGCTTTGCTACTTTGATATGACACGGTTTTTTACGCACGTCACTTAATACCGTTTGCAACAATGCTTGTTCTTTTACATCACGATCGGTGATGATGGTTTTGGGGATCCGCTCGGGCGAGTCCACATATATCTGTGCTAAAAACGTGCTGAAAACCTGCTGCCATAACGTTTCTTCGTCTTCATCCTCTAAACTTTCCTGGGGCACTGAGGGGAAATAGTGCTCTGAGCCAATGACCTCACCATGCCTAATTTGCACCAATTGCACGCCAGAAAAGCCCGGATAAGCTTCCAACACAATAACATCCGCATCCCCTTTCGCCTGCACCATCGATTGCTCTTCTTGAACAGTTCGCAAATGTTGGATTTGATCACGTAAAATGGCTGCCTCTTCAAACGCTAAGCGATCCACTGCTGCTTGCATTCGCTTGGTTAAATCATCTAGGATTTGCTGGCTCTTGCCCTGCAAAAATCGTTTGGCGTCTTGAACCGAGCGCTGATACTCTTCAGCCGAAATCAAATGGGTACAGGGCGCGGTACACCGTTTAATTTGATATTGCAAACAAGGTCTAGAGCGTGTATTGAAATATAAATCGGTACAATTGCGAATCTTAAAGAGTTTGTGGATCAAACTCACCGTCTTATGCACTGCAGTTGTACTGGGATAGGGACCGAAAAAATGTCCAGTGTTGGGTCTTCTTTTACGTCTAACTACGGCAATATTAGGATACAGAGGATGTTCAGACAGATGAATAAAAGGATATGTTTTATCATCCCGCATCAAAATATTATATTTGGGATGATGATGTTTGATCCAAGCACACTCTAAAATCAATGCTTCGGTTTCAGAATGCGTCACCGTTACATCTATTCGAGAAATTTGGCTCAATAACGCGCGGGTTTTTGCTGTTTGTGAGGAGCGATTAAAATAGCTAGACACCCTCTTTTTCAAATTCAATGCTTTACCCACATAGATGATATCTCCATGCGCATCGAGCATTTTGTACACCCCTGGTTGCGACGTCAAAGTATTTAAAGAATGTCGTAACGCTTGCAGATCCGTGTGTAAGGTCAGTTGTAGTTCAGTCATTTAAAAAAGTGACAATCAAGGCTCATCAGGACGTTCAATCAAGCGGTGTTTCATCGCCAAATAAGTCAGTTCAACATCATTTTTGATACCCAATTTGTCAAATATTCGATATCGGTATCCGTTAATTGTTTTGGCACTTAAAAACAGTCTGTCTGCGATCTCTTGCACAGTGACCCCGCGGGTGATCATCAGCATCACTTGCATTTCTCGTTCAGACAAGGCATCAAAAGGAGAGTCAGAATGGGCTTGCAAACTATCTATAGCCATTTTTTGAGCGATTTCTGCACTCAAATATCGCTCACCTTGGTGAACTTTTCTAATCGCCGCGGCCAAATCTTGAGAACCTGATTCTTTGGTTAAATACCCCATTGCCCCTAATTGTAAAATTCGACTGGGCAAACTCTCGGTAGACAAAGCAGTAACCGCAATCACCTTTACCTCTGGATGCGATTTATGCAAACGGCGCGTAACTTCCCAACCATCTATACCAGGCATTTTCATATCTAAGAGAACAACATGGGGTTGATGTGCTCTGATAAACTCCAAAGCTCGCTCACCACTTTCAGCTTCACCCACAACATTTATGTCAGGCAAATCATCGAGTAAACGCCGAATACCCATTCGCACCAAAGCATGGTCATCCACAATGAGTACATGAATCAAACGATGCTCCTTCAATTAAATCACTCAATACAAAATATGAAAGTATATTAACAAGATTGGTTGAATTTTACAATCCGCAGGTATCGTTACCCTGCTAACATGCATGAATATGAATATTAGGATTATGGTCTTCAACCGCAAACAATGGCGGAAACTCACCTAGGGTTCTGGCTTGGTTCAACATCGTCTTTAGATCTGTTCTCACCATAGTATAGAGCTGTTGGTAATCATCAATTACGAAGTAGGTCGATTGTAATTGATCGATTCGATAAGGGGTTCTGAAAGCCACAAGGGGATCAAATAAGATACGTAAAGGCAAATGACTTTCAACACAATAGATGGTTTCAGTCACAGAAGATAAAATACCACCTCCGTAAATTCGCAAGCCTTGCGGCGTTCGAATCAAACCAAACTCCACTGTATACCAAAAAAGTCGTTGCAATAAAGGCCAATCCGTTTCCGGCAGAGTGAGCACAAGCTGAGCATAAGCTTGAATAAAATCAGCGTATACGGGATCGGCCAACATCGGGCAATGTCCAAAGATCTCATGAAAAATATCAGGCTCTTTGACATAATCTAATTCTTCTTGGATTCGAATAAACGTTGCAGCCGGAAAACGCCGTGCCGCCAATAACTCAAAAAAAGCCCGTGCTGAAATCAGCGCCGCAACGGGTGCTACTTCCCAGCCCGTCAACACCGACAATCGCTGATTGATAGCCGGTAATTGCGGAATGCTATCCTCAGTCAGCTTTAAAGCGTCTAAGCCAGCCAGGTACTCATCAGCAGCACGCCCCGGTAAGATTTTTTTTTGTCGAGAAAATAGTTGTTGCCAAACATGATGCTCTTCTGAAGAATAGTCAATCTGCCCAGAAGCATTAGGCTGATGTGCTCGATAGCGACTCACAAAATTCATATCTACTCCTTACTGAGACTTTAGCCTTTAAAAACATGGCTTCATATGAATCCACTCTTCACCCATAGCAGAAAAAGAATTCTATAGGTCTTTTTTGACCAAAGATGCTTTCAAATCAGCTACACTGAAAGACGCTTCTATCCCATGTTGGCTTCTATGGCGTTGGCTCTTCCAAGCATGTCCGTAGACCACTTCGTACGTCAATGGGTATTTTTCCGTCTCGGTCTTAAACGCTGCCATTGCTTGTTCAAACTTACGCCATGAATGTTTACCCGTCAACCCTGGGTTGCGTTGCTTGTGAATATTTTTCACCCCCTGGGCTTTTAAACTGCGTAACAAATCCGTCAAAGTCGAATAATGGGCCGTTAAGATCTCCATATCTACGACGGGATCTTCAAATAATTCGGATACTAAGCAATCCCCAATATGATGCATGTCATAAAACTCGTTCACATGCTCGTACGCGTCTGCTTGTTTAAATGCACTTCTGAGTTCTTGAAAAGTATCTGGACCTAAGGTTGAAAACAATAAACAACCGCCGGGATGCATGACACGATTTAATTCTTTGACCAACGCTGGCAAAGAGTCAGCCCAATGGATCACTTGATTTGAGACAATCAAATCAAACTGCCCTGACGCAAAAGGCAGTTGTTGCATATCAGCATTGACCAAATCCCATTTTTTCAGCCATGGTTGTTTGGCATTCGCAGCAACCAACATGGCATGGGCAATATCTAAAGCAACAATGTGCGCTTTGGGATAACGTTTTTTCAACTGTTTTAAAAAAACACCCGGCCCACAACCCAAATCCAAAATAAATCGTGGCGTTATCTTTAAATAGTCCAATCGCTCAAACAGCCGTTGACCAATTTCAAATTGAATAGCAGCCGCACGCTCATAGTCTGGGGCATGTGCATTAAAAGAATGTCCAATTTCAACCATTGATTTCATCGTAAAAACAACTAAAATTCAAAGTCCGAGTGTAACATAAAAGCAAGGAAGAAGCTTTTCCTCGGCAATCCAACCATCTCTGCCCATAAGGATTTACTATGCTGCATTGGATCCCGCGTTTGTCCGCCTTATGTCGACTTTGTGGACAATATCACAAAGAGCACCATGCCATTTGTCATCCTTGCACCCTATTGCTTGAACCACTAGGCCCTGCTTGCTACTCTTGCGCTGTGCCATTGCCCGCCCAAGATCCATTACGCTGTGGAGCATGCAGTGTGCAACGCCCGTATCTTGATCGCGTGATCACCGCACACCGTTTCACCGAACCTTTGCGCACGTTGATACATGCTTTTAAATATGATTCAGCCTTGTATCTGACATCCCTGCTTGTAGAGCTCATGTGGACTGCAAAAGAAGGGGATTATACAACAGACTGCTTGATCCCTATCCCACTTCATCACCAGCGACTTAAGGACAGAGGGTTTAATCAAGCTGCTGTTTTGGCATCACAACTCAGTCAGAAACTGCAAAAACCTTATGATTTATACCGCTGTGATAAAGTCATTCCGACTTTACCGCAAGCAGGATTATCGGCAAAAGAACGTCAAACCAATTTAAAAAAGGCATTTCGCGTCAGTTCATTGCCGTATCAACATGTCACTTTGGTAGATGATTTATTCACCACCGGCTCCACAGCCAATGAGGTCGCCAAAACATTAAAGCAAAGAGGCGTGCAACGTGTTGATTTGTGGTGCTGTGCCCGCGCCTGTTAGAACGAACCCTTTGCGTTACTAGGTATCGCATGGCTATAGAGTGTCCAAAGTATTTTTCCAGGCTTATTATGAGGGCAACTCTGATGTTCAAATGTAAAACCAGCATCCATATTGGCCACACTCCAAATCCAACCTTTGACGTAATGAGAATCGCCTGCCCAAATATCATGCTCGGATTCTATGGTAACGAATTTATCAGCGCCGCATTGATAGCTCAATACCATATCAGAGCCTTGAAAAGGAAAATCCTGTACTTTAACCATTCTCTTTTCTTCATTGGGCTGGAGAGACAGCGGATGAACGATATCTTCTAGATAACCGCGTCTTAGAATTTGCTGCGTTACGGTACACACTGCTTCCGTATTATTTTTCACAAAAATCTCAAACATTCTCGCATCAGGGCACTCAGGTTGGGTGGCACTTGCCAAAACTTGAGCTGTATAACAAAACAAAATCAGTGCTATTTTTTTCATGAAAAGTCCTCTAAATAATGAGCGCCCAGATATGGGGCATCAGGCAGGGTGAAAGGATTTTTAAAAATTAATTTATTATACCATCTGTCCGTGAAGTTTCGCCATTTTTCCAGAGCGGTGAGTAGATCTCTGTTCATGATAAAAATTCATGAACAGAGTAAATAAAGGTTACCCAATCTGTTAAAAAAAACTGGATAGATTGCTAAAGGTACGATTGAACCTCAGAGGACTATCTCCCAGTTGTTTTGAGGGGGTCACACTAAACATGCGAAATGTTTCTTGAGGGGCTTCTCGTGAAATAGATGAGGCTGTTTCAATATCAATAGAGTTATCATTCTCAAATAAATCGTTGGATTGTATTGCATCCAAATCCGCAACAGTTTGTGGTGAATGTACAAATGCTCCTCTAAACTTTGCCCAGTAGGACAGGTACTCGGATTCAAAATCCTCATATTCGCTGTGGTTAAGCGGTGACAACGCATCTGCTGTGGAAAAATGCTTGATCTGGTGTAAATGAGTATGAACCGTGTCAGTGGCCGCAGGTGTTGATAAAAATTGAATAAAAGAGGTGTTTCGTACGGCACTTTGTTGCAATTGATTTTTTCTTTGTATCAAATATGCTGTTAAAGTTTCGGTATTTTCAGGTAAATAAAGATTAATAAACTGATGAACATAGCTGTCAGGCAATAAAATAATTTGCAACATTGCAGCATTGATTTCGCTTCTGAAATAAGGTGTTTGCATCAATTCATCAGAAAATAATTCACTAGTTGAATGCTCAGTTCCTTTTTGAATAACATCCAACCAGTTATGCGCATCATAATGGGTTAAATAGGGCAATCGACTTAGCAATGCGGGCGTAATATCTGATGCTTTACCCTCTAACAATTCTGGATTCACAAACGATGCGAAACTCCAATCCCCATCTATTTTAACCAATCTATTGTGCCGATCCAGCCCCAAATTACCCAGATTTAAATCAATTTCATGCAGAAAAATAGACACAATTAATATCTGGCCTAACCCCGTATAAATGCCGTTGGTAAAGCGTATTTGTTTTTGAAACGGAATCGGTCGAAAATCCGGAATTTCCTTGGAAAGCACAAAATATTGTTCATTTGATGTTTTTTTTGCAAGCCGCATAACAGGCTGAGTTGCGATAAATAAGCGATAAAATTCTTGTCCTAAAACTTCATAGCGTGCGCGCATGGGATCGGTGGCTTCTTTGCAATACCAAACGTCTTCGGGGGATGCTAAGTATTTTTTGGTCATTGAATGCGAACAAGAATCCGGTTTGAGCATTTGAGTATCTGTTAAAACGTCAATATCAAGCGCGGGAATTTGCATATTATCAACCATATTGTTTTATATGAGATCAGATTATACCATAATATGATTAGTTACAAAACAGTGTGTTTTATTTATGTGTAAATGCGTGGTTTATAGTAACTCCCCACGTCATCCCGAGCGCAGCGAGGGATTGTAAGTCTCAAATTTAG
>CAZVEH010000074.1:0-7062 GCA_964625775.1 uncultured Legionella sp.
TACCACACGACAGGAGATCCCTCGCTGCGCTCGGGATGACGTGGGGAGTTACAATAATACAAGTACAACCCATGGTTTATTTTAACTCAGCGACATTGGGGGGACTTCAAATGTCGCTGATATGTTTTTGTTGGATAGATTTAGGGGCAGGGTAGTGTTAAATCAGTCAGCGAACATTGAGCTGACTGATTGTTCATCATTGACGCGCTTTAATGCCTGTGCCAATAACTCTGAAAGACTGATGACTCTGATTTTCTTACAATGCTTGGCTTCTTCAGATAATGGGATGGTATTAGTGACAACAACTTCATCTAATGATGAGTTAGATATGTTTTCTAATGCTTGTCCAGACAATACGGGGTGAGTAATATAAGCTCTCACACTGAGTGCGCCTGATTTTTTCAATTCAGCAGCAGCAGTACACATCGTGCCAGCCGTGTCTACAATGTCATCTATGATAATGCAGTGTTTTTTTGCGGGCTCACCGATGATATGCATAACTTCAGATTTGTTCGGACCACTACGACGTTTATCAATGATGGATAGTTCAGCATCATTCAAGCGTTTTGCCATGGCACGCGCACGTACCACACCACCCACATCGGGTGACACTATCATCAGAGGATCAAGTTGTTGTTTTAGGATGTCGGCAAGCATAACCGGGGTTGAATACACATTATCGACAGGCATATAGAAAAAGCCTTGAATTTGGTCCGCATGTAAATCTACGGTTAAAACGCGGCAGATACCCACCGATGCCATCATATCCGCAACGACTTTTGCGGTGATAGGAACACGGGCAGAACGAACGCGTCTATCTTGTCTTGCGTACCCGAAATAAGGTACGACAGCAGTAATACGCGCCGCAGAAGAACGTCTCAATGCATCAGCCATGGTTAATAGTTCCATGAGATTATTATTGGCTGGTGCGGAAGTTGATTGGATGACAAATACATCTTTTCCTCGAACATTCTCAAGGATCTCAATCAGAGTTTCGCCATCGCTAAAGGTGCCTACATGCGCTTTACCTATGTTCAATTTGAGATAAGACGCGATATCTTCTGCCAGAGTTGGATTTGAATTTCCAGTAAAAATCATCATTGTTGACATGTAAGACAAACCTTAATAGAGATAAACACATAGCAGAAAACAACGAGACAGATATTATTATTATTGTTTAGGCGAAAACCACACGCATTCTTTCTCGTTATTTTCTGCTATCTGTTTACTTGTGTTTTCAAAATTGTGGCTGGGGTGCTAGGATTCGAACCTAGGAATGCAGGGATCAAAACCCTGTGCCTTACCACTTGGCGACACCCCAATATTTTGTGGCTTTTTTATCATTGCGACATGCGGGTATTTTGCAGAGATTTAAATTGCTTGTCAACTTAATTCAAACGGGTTTTTTGACTTAAAACCGCTTTGATAAACACGACATTGTCCTTGTTGTGCTATAATAAATCAAACAAAGGGATTTTTGTTAAATTATGCAAAACTCAGATGATAGACAGCATTTGATTAATGTGCCGCCGAGCAGTGATGAAATTCACAATCTGAACTGTTATCGTTTTTTACGCGCCCTTACGTTGCCCGATAAATCAATTCCTGGCGTACCAGAAATAAACTTCATTCGGGATTTAAAACAACAAAGTTACGATGCTGAAACTCCGTATGGTGCTTTGTATTACTTGTTCATGGTGCATTTGGAAGAGGCTGTTTCCAGTCAAACAGGATTGCAACGCAAAGAATATGATCCTTTTTTCCTGTCATTGTATGAAAATAAAAATGGTAATTTGGAAAAGACGTACGAATATATTCAAAGCATTGCTCTGAGTAAAACCCCTTCCGGTACCTCGGTCCAAAAATCCATAGAGCATGCCGTAAAAGACCGTGAAAAAACTCTAAACCCTTATACGCCCAGTCAAGCTGGCTCAGTCATGGGGCGTTTTTGGGACATGATATCGCCTAACTATAAAGCAAGCCATAAAACCAGTTTAGCCACTCAGAGATCTTATCGATATAATTTAAACTCGCCACATAAAGAACTTCGTTTTGGTACTCAAGGACAGACTCAAAATTACTGGTCTCGGGTCAGTCCTTTGTTTGAAAGATTTTTAAGCGCCCAATTACGCCGCGAAACCTGTAATGGTGGCAGAAAAGGGATCACGCATATTTATTTTAATAATTTAGGCAAAGATCGATCAGTCCTGAGCTATGAAGGACGATTTGAGTCAGGTTTGACGGTAACATTGCAGCGTTTAGAAAAAAAACATCCCAATGTTGCAGTGATCACCCTGCCAGCAGATAAAGGTTTAATGGCTCATCACGATTTTTTTGATACGCACCCACAAGAGTTTGTAAAAGATGTGCGGCAAAGATTATTAGATATAGTGCACAACTCCTCAAGTGAAACAATCAGCGATTTTTATATCAGTCCAGAGATACGAGCTCTATTATTTAAATCGCAACGTGGTGAAGAAATAATCTTAGAGCATTTATTAAATACCAGCTTTAGCGTGCTTGGGTTCCATGATCAAGAGAAGCTTCTTTCTCCTGCCCAAAGTCAAGCTGTATGGGTTCATTTTAATAAGTTTGAATTACCCCAATTTATCATTGAAAAATTAGCACCGACTACTTTTAACTTTTCTTGTAAAGATGCGATCGATCGCGGCGGCATATCCTCGGCTTATTATAATTTGATGTGTTCTTTTGCGACTCAGACTCCCATGACCAGGGATGAATTTGAAACGGCCTTACATGCTGCTCCTCTGATGGTGAAAGGCCGTGGGATGAACAACCATTTGAATATCATTTGGAATACGGTTGATCAATATATGCAAGCTCATCCAGACGAAGTTTTGGACTCCAAAAAAAGCTGGCTTGTTGCCTGGCGGGATGCTAATTGCCCGAAAGAACGTGCCGGAGAACTTTTGGAGCGTCGTCTTAATGAATGTATAGCTGACTTAAGCACTAGAGACACTGCGCCAGAAATTTCTCATGGCTTAAAAGTTTTGCAGAGTATTCAAAAGATTGATCGTTCTCATCCTGTATATGACGCCTTACTCTTAGATGTTGTTGTGACTACTTACGCCCTATGCTTGGAGCCACAAGATGTTCAAAACCCTAAAGCAGGGCATCACTATCAACTCTTGATCAAAAAAATGCAGAGCCAGTTTGCTCCTTCGGCCACTTATATGCAGGCATTTTGGGAATTTATAAAATCATTGTTTATGTCCACAAAAGAAAAATCCCTAAAAGAACAGCAAAAACAAGGCTTCAAAGCAGTTACCGAGCATATGGGGCTGTGGAAACCAACAAAACCGCACAAACCTTCTTCACCGGATGATCAGACACCCCGCCATGACTAGGTGGTTTCAAGTCTGCACAAACCATGAAATGAACATTGCTGACATAAGCTAGTGCGCTTGGGTTGTGGTGCACAATATCCCGTTTTGATTTCATGGGCTAAATGGGTCAATTGTTGTTCCCAATATGCATGGTGGTCAGACCAAGTTTTAGGAGGTTTGACCGAAGTGATGCCTTGTTCGCTCATCCTATCCGCGCTAAAGCCACTCAGCGTCATGTGGCCAGTTTTGAGCTGCATAAATAGTATGGTGTGAATTTGTTTGTCGAGCAGGGCATACAGCAATAACTGCGGCGCTTCTGGCCGGTCTTCTGCCCAGGGCTGTGTGGTCGGTAAACTTGTCTTATAGTCAATCACAGTTTTAATCGGAATGTCCTGGAGTGATCGATCTAATCGATCGATTCTTACTTGAAATGCTATGTCCGCCAGGGTGAGTTTGTAGGTTTGCTCTAAGGATTCTATGACAAACGGTTGGCGTTGTTTCTCCCATTCTAAACTTTCATACACCAGACATTTTAAGCGGTTATGTTCCACTTGTTGTGTTAAAGGTGAAAAAGAAGCGTAACGTGTTTGACGAAAGGTCGATAAAGTGGTTTTAACGATTTGCTCGATTACTTCTTCTAAATGGGTTGAACTCAGTGCCAATAAGGCTGCCTGACTGCCTAGCTTTTTCCATAGTGCTTCCAGGACACGATGTAAAATTTGTCCACGTTCCATGAGATCGAGTCCATCTGTCCTCTCGGGCGCAGTTCTCGCTTTGAGCCGATAAGCAGCAAAAGCTTGAAAGGGACATTTGGCTTGATGGGCCAATAATGCAGTGCCACCGGGTACATGTTCTAGTGAATCAGGAGGATGAAAGTAAGTGTCTTCATAGCGCTCAAGACCTAGCGCTTTCACTTTGAGAGACACTGTTTTGCTGGGTAGAATGGGATGATTTTTAATCAAAACACAAGGCAGCTGTGGCTGGTCGTTTAGCATTGTGGGATAGCTATACACGATGTGGTTACAGGCAAAAGCAAGTCGCTCCAACCCCTGTTGAGCCCTCTCAAATTCGCGTTGACTACAGGTGTACGGCATCAAGCACTCTCTTTGCAACGAAATAGGCAGCAAAGGTGAAAATCGTGTTTTATGCGGTAGACACTGATCCGTCAAACCACTGACCCAAATACTGTCAAATAGGCACCCAGATGCTTCAAGTAATCCTAAAATGGTAATAGGCGTAACTGGCTTTTTGATTTGAAACACTACGGTATGCGCGAGCTCACGTAATAGTTGCAGCGCTTCATTGGCAGACATAGATGAGGCAACCGCATTTATACTCATCAAGTCATCTAACAGCACAATAAACCGATTAAAACATTGATAGGTTTCTGAAAGAACAGGACCTTCTCCCGGAAAGCCCATCAGCTCAAGGCGTTCTTTAAAATGAGAGGTCCAAGCGCTGGGGCTATCCTGCTCAGGGTAAGGTTGTATTTGTTGCAAGGCACTATGCAATATCGGGGTTGGTGTGGCGATTTGCGTTAAAAATTCAGACCAAGAGACCAGTGATTCTTTCATCATTGTGCTCTCTTGCAAGACTTGTGAACGAGCAATAAACTCTTTTTGAGTGCCACTGAGGAATGGTGACTGTAAAAGCAAGCGAATTTGATGGGTCGTTACATGATGCAAATCCAGCGCCAACCATTGTAAGGCTGCACCTACCACAGGAAAGTCGCTTAACGGGGCGCCATAAGATATGTTGTACGCGTGCGGTGTAACATGATGATCAAATATGTTTTGAATCGTTTGTGCTTGCGCCTGCAAATCAGGTACTACAATGGCAATTTGCTGGTCGCCTTGCGCCATTCTCTCATCTACCCAAGCAAGCATTTGCTGATATTCTTCCTGTTGATCATGAGCAGGTAAAGAATGTACAGAGCTGTTATGTGTTGTGGTACCTAAGTCTTTCGCAATGAGATCATCAAATAATTGCGGGCAATTGCTGTGCTCAAGTGCCTGTTGCAAGTGTTGCTGTATAGGAGTGAACTCATCAAAGCAACTCCAGATCATGCATTGAGCAGGAAGTTCAGCCTGAGTTTTGATGATATATTCTGGAATCAACTGGGCTGCAATGGCATTTTGGACGATCAGTGTCTGCTGAAATGTTTTGAACCAGTGTTGAAAACGTCGCGTATGAGTTGTGCTATCAAACGAGACATCGTTGGGTGAAATTTGCCAAGCTTGACATCGCGCCCATGCTTCATAGACCACATCTAACAAGCCCGTAGAAATTGGATCTACATGATGTTGATTCAGAATCAAACGCCATAGATATCGTGTTTGATGTTCTGAAAGCAGCAAAGGGTGAGGCTGGTGGGGTAACTGATGTCTAAGTTTACCAAATAGATGGCGTAAAAATGCTTCATAAGAGAAACACTGAGGCTTGATCAATAGTGTACCCGTGGAGTGGTAAGATGCGTCGTATGCTTGCAATAATTGGAGGCTGAGCCGATTATTGGGTGTGATCACCATCGCACCTTCATGCAAATAGTTAAGTACGTCGAGAGTATGCTTCATAGAGTAAGTGCATTGCCATCTTGGAATATGTCATTTTAGCAAATCAAGCGTAAGATAGTTATCTTTTTAGCATTAGCAAACTAGGGCAATGATATGGACTCATCCTGCCTTTTACCCGGCTACTAAAATGAGCCACAATGGTAGGGTTAACCAAAACCTATCGGAAGGAGAGTCCAATGAAGAATATTGCTGTATTAGGCATTGATTTGGCAAAAGATGTTTTTCAGCTACACGGAGTAAATGAACACGGGAAAAAAGATACTGGTCGGCATTGCCACGTTAATTGCTCAGCTACCAAGTGTAAAATAGTGATGGAAGCCTGTGGCAGCTCAAATTATTTGTCGCGTAAATTCTTTCTATGGTTCAAATCTATTTTCTATCTCTGCAGGTTCTGTGATATTGACTCTGGTTCCTAGAGGTAAGTCTTGATTGAATTGCGATTGCTCACGAGTTTCCCTACCGCAATAAATTGAGAAGTTAATCAAATGGTTATCCGTTACAACTTTGCGAGCTGTCAGGCTTGAACCAGCCAAACCTAAGTGACAATCTTCTTTTATAAGAGGTGCCATTTCAGCTGAGGCTTCAAAGTCCATCTTTAATGTATGTTCATGGTCTTCCAATACAGAATAGCCATTATAAGTTACTTCCCCGAATGCGGATGGTTGCAACATCCACATACAATCATGTGCTAAATCCTTTTCTGCTAATATGCTTAGCGCTAATTTGTCTCCTGATTTGGTTCTCTTGATGGACGTATTATTTACTAGTTCCATTGTACTAGAGGCTTTAAAGGATACGCCGAAAGTTTCAACAACCTCAAAAAGCACACCATTGAGTTGAATATAATCACCTGTTAATAAGGTATGCTCACCTTGGTTATTACATTCAAGCAGGACTACTCCTCGATCAAAATCATTTTGATAATCAAGTAGCTCAATATCATGATGAGCAAAACCAGAAAAAAAACAGAACAATTTATCATTGCTTCTGGGCATAAATCATAACCTCAAGAAATTTGCTAATATTATCTGGGGTAATTATATATTATTGACTTTAATTTAAACACAACAAAAATACTACGTAACCCCCCCACGTCATCCCGAGCGCAGCGAGGGATCTCCTGTCGTGTGGTACTTGTAAAA
>CAZVEH010000075.1:0-6671 GCA_964625775.1 uncultured Legionella sp.
GTGCCACACGACAGGAGATCCCTCGCTGCGCTCGGGATGACGTGGGGAGTTACCTATAAATCTAAGTACAACAATAGTTGGTTTGGTCTGTACTAATCATATAGACTCGTAAAATAGCCGTTAATCTTCATTGCCGTAATAGGCTGGATATGAGGGAAAACTCCACTGTCAGGGAAACGCCTCATCATGTCATGCCTTGCTTAATTTCCCTTCTCGCAGAGTCAAAATATGATCCATGCGAGATGCCAGGTTGATATCGTGAGTCACGACCACCAAAGCGGTTTGATGACGCTGATTGAGATCTAGCATCAAATCAAAAATATGAGTGGCTGTATGTTGATCCAAATTACCCGTGGGTTCATCTGCAAACACACATGCGGGTTGTTGTACCAAAGCTCTAGCAATCGCCACCCTTTGACGTTCTCCGCCAGACAACTGACTTGGTTTATGCTCTAAGCGCGCGCCTAGTCCAACCTCTTCTAATATCTTTCGGGCACGCTGAATGGCGTCTGCGTAGGGCAAGTGTGCCAAGAATCCTGGCATAGCAACATTTTCTAATGCAGTAAACTCGGGCAATAAATGATGAAATTGATAGACGAACCCTAATGTTTCATTTCGCAATTGACATCGGCGGCGTTCATTCAGCACTTGCCAATCAGCGCCTCGGATCAAAACTTGACCACCACTGGGAAAGTCTAATCCACCCAGTAACTGCAATAATGAACTTTTACCCGATCCAGAAGGCCCCACAATTGCAATCCGAGAACCCATATGGATATCTAAATCAATCCCTTGAAGGACAGACAAAGACGTTTGTCCATCATGATAGGTTTTTTGTAGATCTTTACAACTGATGATGGGTTTATTCATAGTGCAAAGCCTCTGCGATCACAGTTCTCGAAGCACGCCATGCTGGATAGATGGTTGCCAAAAAGCTCAGACCTAAAGCAGTCAATGCCACAATCACGATATCTGAAGCTAAAATTTTTGAAGGTAAATAATCTATAAAATAAATACTTGAAGACAACACGTGTAAATCAAAAACAGATTGCAAATAATTCACAATTTCGGTGGCATGACTGGCAAGCAACAACCCACTGATAATACCCATCAAGGTACCCATACTGCCTATCAACATACCTTGCACCATAAAGATGCTTAGAATGAGCCCTGGTGTCGCCCCAATCGTACGTAAAATAGCAATCTCAGATTGTTTATCGTTCACCACCATGACCAATGAAGAAACCAAATTAAAAGCGGCCACACCAATGATCAGCAATAGAATAAGAAACATCATGGTTTTTTCCATTTTTACCGCATCAAAAAAAGCACCAAAAGATTCGGTCCAATTACCCACCTGATACGCTTCTCCTAACTCATCGCCTAACTGTTGTGACAACCTTGGCGCTTGATAAATATTGTCTATCTTCAAACGCAATCCTGAAGCATCATCCGGCTGCATTTGCAATAACTTCTGTGCATCATTGATGTGAATAAACGCCAATTTGGTATCAAAATTAAACCCAGAGCCCGCGGAAAATACGCCTTTGACCACAAAACGTTTGAATCTAGGCACAATGCCTGCGGGAGAAACGGATGCCTGCGGAATCATCACCGTAATGGGGTCACCAATGATCACACCCAGGGTTTCCGCTAATCCTCGGCCCAACACAATACCAAAATGCTCCAAATCTGTATCGCTACCTAAAATCATTTTATCATGCAAGTGGGTAATGGCTTGTTCTTGTTGGGGCAAAATACCCGTCAACAACACTGGCACAACCTGTCCGTTGCTGCTTAAAATACCCTGCGTACTGACATACGGTGCGATCGCTTTGATTTCATTGCGGTGATCAGCAATTTTTGCCTGCACTGAACGCCAATCACGCACAAAACCATCCTGAGTGGTGATGGTCACTTCCGGTGCCATACCAAAAAAACGCTTACGGATTTCAGCATCAAATCCATTCATCACAGATAGTACCGTAATCAAAACCATCACGCCCATGCCAATGCCTAGCATTGAGCTTAAAGAAATAAAAGAAACAAAATGACTCTTTTTTCGTGCCCGGGTATATCGTAATCCAATAAACAACGCCAAAGGTTTTAACATGAATGGACTAAATTGGTTAAAAGATGATTGTAGTTAAATTTTCGCTGACAAGATAGAGCCAGCCTCGATCTTTTAGACATATCCTTTTTTCATATGCAGCCAATGCACATAGTTATCCACAGATTTTGTGGAAGAATGGTCGCTGTCACGACATGATTTGATCAAAAAGTACTCGTCGTCCAGAGCACAGCGAAGGTCCTCATGATGGATTTACCAAAAAATATAACATAGATAAACAGGTGTATTACGAGAAAAAAAATAAAGAAATGGAACAGACAGTGCTCGAGTTTAGCCATTTTTTCTAGAACCGTTCGCCCTGAGGAGCGTGCGTAGCACGCGTCTCGAAGGGTTGGATCTTGAACAGAAAACATAAAAATTATTTTTTCTTTCGTCGAGCCAAGTAAGATAGTTTTTCCCAGTTACCCGAGATCAGCGCTGCTTTCTTTTTCCTGCTCCATCCTTGAATTTGTTTCTCAGCTCGCAAGGCTTCGATCCTACTAGGATATTGTTCTGAATATGCAAGTTTAACGGGTAATCTGGTTGCGGTATAACAAGTTGGAAAAGTTTTATTATAATACTGGTATAGCCTTGCCTCTAAATTATCACTATGCCCAGTATAAAGGTGAGCTGACTTTCTCTGATATCAAGGCGATCGTTAGGCGCTCCATTTGGTCAAATCAGTATTTTTCAAAGTCTGAAAATCAGCTTGATTTAGATAAATGCTCAGACGAAAAAATCAATTCTCTGATCTATCAGCTCACTTTAAGCCGCTTAAAGAGCCCTTCGAGACGCGTACTACGCACGCTCCTCAGGGCGAACGGTTCTAGAAAAAATGGCTAAACTCGAGACAGTGGAAAATCAATCTTATTGAATAACATAACCCTAAGTGGCTCATTTTAGTAGCCGGGTAAAAGGGAAGATGAGTCCATATCATTGCCCTAGCAGTTTTATAGCGGACCGCATGACTCGATTGACTTTAGATTATTAAGTATTTGCTCGCGGTCGTAGACAATTCTTTCCTCATGTAACAGTTCAGTCAGGTATCCCAGCTTAGCAATACTTTTAGTGATAAAAACACGCTGCAACTGCGAAGCCGATGTACTTGAGCTCGAGCAGTCGAGGTTCGGCCAATACATTAAAGTCGAAAGACTATGATAAGAATTTACCTGGTCTGGAGTATACCAAGACTGTCTATTTCGGGATATCCAGCTAAAGTATTCAGTTGTACGTGTAAAATTATCATCTGTCATTGATATATTATATGTTTGAAATTCCGCATATTCCGCAAAAGGTTGTTTAGAACAATATTCTTGCGCAAGGTGGGTGGGGACTGTAGCCAATGTTTTTCCAAAGTTAAGACAAAGTTCTTCTAAAGGCCCCCACTTTTCCTCACTACAGTTTTCTAATTTATCCAAAGCCTCCACAGCTTCAATATAAGCATGATATGCGCTGATAATAAGCTGAAAATCAAAATGCTTTGAATGTTGTACAAGTTCTTTATTCAATGTAAAGCTTAGGCCATTTTCCTCAATATTTTTACATTGCTTTTTCACGACTGCTTCTGTGTCTTTGTCCATAAAGCGATCCATCATGAGACACATTCTGGTATCACCTGCCCAAAACGCGTATTCATATGCTGACAAGGGTTGTGTAAAGCGACGTCCCACAGCATCTTCAATATCGTGTTGCTCCGAAATTAGTCTACATGAAAACTCTTGGTTTTTTTGTAACATATTTTCAGCTTGGGTTTGATTATTTTCACGAGCAAAAGCTACGAAGTATGAAAATTCTGAAAGAGGTGGGCAAATTGCTCTAGAAAAAAATTGAGCAGTACTCGTTTTGGATTGTAGTCTGTGTTGAGGGATAATTCGATTTTGCGCTTCTGGCGCAGAAGTATTCTCGGTTGATAAAGGCGGATTAAGTGTTGTCTCATTGGCTGTCAAACATAAATTAAGTGTATCAACTAAGTTGAGCATAAGTATACCTTACTCATTTTTTGCTGAGGATTATTCAATAAAAATTTTCAAATGTCAAAATTAGGCACATATTTTTAATTTCAGGAATTATTGAGTTACATGCTCCGTTGCCTATGCCCGGTAATTTATGCGCGAGATCTAGCGATGCTGATAAAAAATTTGATGCAAATTATAGAACCAATATTTGCAATTAAACTTGATTGTGCTAGCTTAGGTTTAGAGTGTATACACTCGCTACTTATCTGTTTTCAGAAAAATCATTTGGAGCTCTTCATGAAAAAGGATTTTCTTAGCTTTCTACAAAAACCTTCTAATTGCTTTTTTTTTGTATGTATTTTTTTTCTAAGTACCACAAGTCATGCCCTCCCCTTTAATATTGTTCCCAAAGAAGGAGTTGCCTTTCCCACCACAGTCAATCAAGGTAGCACTGCAACAGCCTATTATACGGTGTCCAATAAAACCACATCCGCGCGCAACAACAATTTTGTGAAATACTTACCCCCGAATGTATCGCAGGTGACCCAAGGGGGTACTTATGATGATACATGTGGGTCAAGCTTTAACTTGGCTGCTAAGGGACAAACGGGCGATAGCTGTACCTTACAACTTACCGTTTCAGGGGCTGTCAATGGCTATACGCCCAATCCTCAGAACCATCTTTTTGTTTGCTTTCCCGGCGGGAAAACTTGCGCGGGGACCGCATTTTCATTGAATGTGTCACAAACCACTCAAAGCACACCATCATTGTCGTTTGCCTATTTTGCAAACGAAGGTGCTCCAGGTGCAGATCAAGCGTTCTCATGCTAAATCAGCACCACAGGTGATGATTTCGTGTCTTGTAACCCTGCCAGCATAACTAATACTCGATCTGTTGCTGTTAACCCTGCGAATACATTGGTTTATTTTGGCCTAATAGGTACTAATCAGGTTAACTCTTGCCCTATTCAGAGCGATGGCTCAATCGGAACTTGCGTAGACTCATCTCCAAATCAAACATTTTACTACCCTAATGGCTTGGGATTTAATCCAGGCGGAGATCATCTCTATGTGACACACGTTAACCCTGGCCTGTATGTTTGTGACATTAATCTTAGTACGGGTGTTGCAGATCCTTGTGTTTTAACGGGTAGTGTTGATATAAACCCATATTCTTTGGGTGTGGTGGTTAACTCAACCAACACCATTGCCTATGTCACTGATGCAAACGGAAATGTTTACTTATGTGCCATAGGTTCAGGCGGTGCGTTTACCAGTTGTCAAAGCAATGCGACAATATCAGGTGCGTATGGAGTAGCGATTCAAGGAAATTATTTATACGTGACGACTCAACAAAACGACGTGTACAAATGCTCTATCAGTAGTGTCAACGGATCTCTTAGCGCTTGTTCTACCACTGGTGGCTCGATATTCGGTGCTTCTCAAGGCATAGCTATTAACGCAGCGGGTTCAGTAGCTTATATTGTAGACAGCAGTAACAGCCCCAACTTAGTAAAATCTTGCGATATTGCAGTTAACACCGGAGATCTTTCCAACTGTGTCGATCAGACGCCTACTTCTGTAACCATATCGACACTCTCAGGAATTGCTATTTCTAAATAAAAAACATAAGGAAAGATGGCATGAAACATAAACTGTTGATCATACTAAGTCTGCTAGATGTGCTCACTATAGGCACAAGCTATGCAGATGGAATTTTGTCAGAACCACCATCCCTGTCTTCATGGCGCCCTGTGATAGGGGCTGCGGGCGGAATAGCCGTATCTACTAATTTAGGTCAATACCAAGCGTTTCCAATTCAAAATCCTGTGACAGATGAGTATTACAACTATTCACCTAACAGCCGAACTCAAACTCAAGGTATGTTTGAAGTATTTTTAGGTGTGGAACGTGCGATTATTTCAACTTGGTTGCTACAAGGAGGTCTTGCTTATAGTCAAACAGGCTCTTATCAAGCAAAAGGCTCTTTTATTCAAGGTGCAGATGCCAGTTCCTCAGATCAATATACCTACCAATATAATGTGACGGCACGCACGCTGTTCGCTGAAGCAAAGCTGATGCGACCCTACCATGATAAATTTTATCCATATCTATTAGGAGGTATCGGCGGCTCATTCAACAAAGCATCTAATTTTTCGACCAATGTTTCGCCTTTCTTAACCTTCACAAGATCGTATCAAAATCACACGTCCAGCGCTTTTGCCTATAAAGTCGGCGTGGGGATCGATATGGATGTTGTCCAACATGCGCGCTTAGGTTTGACCTATCGTTTTTCAGGTTTAGGTCGTGCCGATTTAGGTTCTGCGACTATTAATGGTACGGCTGTCTCAGCTACACTGAATCAATCTAGCTTGTTTGCAAACGAGATACTGATTCAGTTAACTTATGTAGTATAACGTTTCAAATAGTACTCATTAAACTCTGCCCCTGTCATTCTCTAACCAGTAAGAATGACAGGGTCAGCTATTAAGCCACTAATTCGAACAACGGGTAAGCCAAAATGGCCGACATCACCAATACCCCAGATATTTCGTAACTCCCCACGTCATCCCGAGCGTAGCGAGGGATTGTAAGTCTCAAATTTA
>CAZVEH010000076.1:0-6591 GCA_964625775.1 uncultured Legionella sp.
TATTTGATCATTACCTCATCTTTTTTCAAGTGTTTTTTCATTATTTTTATTTTACGTGTACCACACGACAGGAGATCCCTCGCTGCGCTCGGGATGACGTGGGGAGTTACGTTTAGAACCTAAATAATGATTTTCCCTTAAAAACCTCCGCTGTTCCCATATGTCGAAAAAAATCAATTTTATCGACATAAACTATGGATATGTCGATGACATAAACATATATTTGACCTAGTGCCTTAGCATTATCTTTTTTATCTTATTGAAGGTAGACTTCCAACCAGGATCAGGTCCTGGGTGTTATCCCTCACACCCAGGTTTTGTGGCTTACTTCAGGTACAAAGAGCGACTCAGCTCTGCGTCATCGGTTTGTTCAGTTAATGCCATGATTGTCGCAAAATGAGCGTTCATTAGGCCCTCTTCATGATATAGAAACTTCTCACCCAAATGAAAACAGCGTTCCCTGTCTTTTGAAAACAAGGGGCTATCGAGACCTATACGCCCAGAGTCCAGATCCTTGGTTCTTCGCTGCGTATTTGAGTGTGCAATCAATTGCGCAGCATCTTCTATGGCGTATAGCCCGCTGAGATTTGACGTTATTCTCACTGAGTCTGGCGTCAGTAAATGAAAAGGACTACGAAAATAGGATTTTACTTGATTGAAATCCAGTTCGTTGATTCCTGAGGTATAGACATACAGCGCATCCAATTGCGGTCTTTTTTCATACATCACCGCATGGACTTCTCGAGAAAAACAGTGATCACTATCAAAGTCATGACCCATGATCACCGGTCCAATGGCAACCAAAGCAATCGCTTGCGTGAAGTACGGTGTCTCCTCAATAAATGTCTGAAAAGCAGCTGGTGTATCGATCAAGGTGACCTCCAAGTGCTTCAACTTCAGTACACGGCGGATCCCCTCAATACTGGAGACGCCATAACCAACATGTCGGGTCTTAAGATTAGCACCATATCCCCCCATTGGACCATCATAATAACATTCATAGATTGGATCAAAGAGGATCGCTAAGCTGGGATCTGTGGCAATTCGGTCAGAAATAATTTTTTTTTGCGTCGCCAAAGGCGTTATGGGTGTGTAACTTGTTCTGTGTAAACGGGATGGATTAGATGCGCCAAAGAGAATCCTGGATTCCAGCAGAAGGTGCAGGGATTTGAGCTTTGAGCGTGTCATTTATCATGGTTTTAAAAAAATCACCTAAAGAATACATAGTATTATCTCCTAATGTGTTATCAGCCAAAATGGACTGAACGTCCATTCTAGGCTTTTTTTTTCTCAATGTCACTATGACGCTTCTAATTGAACAAACGCATTTGAATGACATATTTGCCGCTGTTGTTATTTATCTTTTATGGCGCAGCCGAATTTTGTACTTCTTGATATGTAGTCGCTGTCGCTTAATGTGATCAAAAAATAACTATTAGTGCAGCAGAGGCGCAACCTGTTTTTCAGTGCAAGATTGAGGTCTGAAATGTTCCTCGAAATCAGGGCTATAAGTTATAGGGCAAAAGCCATAGCGAGCCCCATCTTTTTTACTTCATTTAAGCCTTTCTTAATACGCCACCATCATTTTGTGACATAATTGGTCGTTATTGATAAATAAGCAATAAAAAATACATGAGTTTAACCAAAATGAGAGCGAGTTTATGCCAATTTTGAACCCAAATAAATGCTACGCACAACAACCTAAGCCACTAACAATAACAGAGCCAGAAAGCCTTCCTGCTAAATGGCTAACCGACTTTTATGAACTTTTAGCGGTGCAATTGAAACTCGATGATGATAAGACTACGCATGAAGTCTTTAATCACCGGACAAATCAAGTGGATCTTTTGACAAAAAAAGAGATTTTTTTTAAAGAATTAAACCGACACGCCGGGGAAAATTCAGGTTACTCTAAAAAATCGGAATTACTTGAGTCATTAAGCACGTTGTACGCTATCTTTATCCATCCTAAAACGAGCAATGAACAAAAGAGCCTCATTGCCTTAAGGATTGCGGAAGACGTGAAAGAATGCTCACCTGGGTTCCATGATCGCGTGAATTACGTCATTATCCTCTTCAATATGCCACAAAATATAGCCCAATTAGTGGCCCAGGCACGCTTTAAGCTTGCGGATAGAATAGCGGGTATTTTGGCTTCAAAGAGCGCGCAAGGAGTTCATGTTCACAACCGTGTAATTCAGGTTGCCCACGAAGCAGGTTTTGGGGTCTGGCCTATTAATACGAACGACCTATATTATAGCACTGGAAGCAGCAACCTTTCTCATGAAGACATTAACAAAATATTACAAACAGGGTTTAACAATCACTTTCAATTATTTGCCCTATTGAATGCACTGTGTGAGCAAATAGAAGCCTTGATCGCAGTCCATGGATACCAGGGCAAACGCGAATCAGGTAATGAGTACGAAAAAGAAGCTTATGAAAAATTTTGTGAATGCTGCAACCGCTTTATCCCCAGCGAAATGGGAGAATTATTAAAAATAGATACAACATCGGGCAAAGTAGTCGACCTCAATTGGCGAAATGTCAAACGATCATTGCTGCAGCAATTAATAGAGGAAGACTATGTCAGGCTCTCTCAAGAAGATGTTGCTTCTATATTAAATGAAGATGCAAAAACTCTCATGCCATTGATTTCGAACCATTATGAATTGGCAGCATGTTTGCAATTTTTCAGTGAATGGAGTCTAGAAAAAAAATCTGCCTTGGTGCTTACTTATTTGCAGGGTCAATCGCCTTCTGCGCAAAAAGAAATATTAACGATTCTGCATAACGAAGCACCTCAATTAACGGCCCAACTGAAAACAGAACCCCATTTGCAAGCGATGTATTTTGAGATTGCCATTGCCGATAAGGATGTAGCGGTTGTGAGAAGGTATGTAGAGCAAGGGGCAGATATCAATGCCGCACTAGAGGTATTGTTTAACGAAGAGCATAAAAGAGACGCCCTCTATTGGTTACATGAGCAACCGGTACTCTTGCAAAAACTAACTGCAACTGGCATGAACACCGTCATTGCTCAAGGCAAATACCAAGGGAAAACGGTTGCAGAAACATTGCTCAGTACCAAGAAAGGCCGTCAGTTGGTATTGGAAAATAACACATTACAAATCCTACTTTCTGAGACCACTATAGCCAATACACTTTCTGACCATCTGCAACAGGCACAAACTGAAAGAAATACCGCGAATACAGCAGTAGGATTCTTCAAGAAACTCAACCCTCTGGCTATTCAATTAGTTCAATCTATTGTTTATGGCGACCTCAAAAAAGCAGAAGACTTACTTAAAGCCAATCCTCACTTATTAAGAACACTCCTCACAGAAGAAGTCACGGTCAAAGATTATTCAAGACGTAAGGTCAAGCAGACTGCATTTGGGGCAGCGCTTTGTGCCATGGATGATGAGCTCTGTGAGATGTTAGCCCATTACATGACACAAGAAGAAATGAACGACCAGTATCAAGCCACTTTTCCAGCAGGACATGAAAGCTATTATTCAGCCCAAATCGCATTCGACTTCAGTCAAATAGTGGATACAATTAGTAACAGCAATGCTGCTGAAGTAGAAAAAGCACTTTCCCTTGAGCTGCCTAACGACACACCGCTCTGGGCGTCCCTTGAGCAATTTAGGGCAGATTTCACGAATCGGTCAAACCAGGAAGTTGTGTTTAACCCCCAGCATCTCATCAAAGCATTTGAGCTTTATGATGAAAAATATAATAGCTGGACGTTGAAGCAACGAGATTTATTTTGGCGACAAGTGATAGGTTATGTACAGCGCTTCATGCCGGCCAATATCGCGATGGACTTCGCACAGGGGCTTTATGACCGGGTAGAAAATAAAGTAAAATCTAAGCGTTCCTTCAATTTTACATATGGTGGTGGGTCTATATTTCCTCTATCTCTTGATTCTTCTCTGTCCGGCTTAGGATATAATTATGCTGGGGGTGCGCGGGGGATGGGAGTTTCGCGGGGTAGGGCGCGGGGGCTGTGGGTGCAGGGCTTGTGTCAAGCAAAAACAGCAATCTTGGGAGAATTATGCGGCCAGAGTTGCGCGACAGTCATCCGAGCTGGTGTTTAATTCAGTAAAGTAGCTCGCGAGCACATCGGCGGCAATACTTGCCGTTTCGGGTTGCCAACACGTATTAATGAATTGTTCCACTAGCGTTTGAAAATCCCATGTATTTGCTGTTTTCACCCACCAGCGCGCCCATTGAACGAAATAACGCGTGATCTTTGCAGGAGAGACCTGATCGGCGACCATTAGCCTAACGTTCTCGCGAGCTTTGCGCAGTGTCCGCGGATGCGGTGTGATACGCAAAGCGACATGCTGTTGATGTTCACAAGTGTCTACCCCCCCCGCAACTCGATTAAATATTGAGCAGGGTGGGTTATCGCTTATTGCATCATCATTAGCATGTTTAACGCTGATGTGATTCTCCGGCTGTGTCAGAGAATAGTGAATTCCCAAAAAATGAAATGAATCTGTAACTGTCCCCAAGCGCGATTTCTTGCGTGACAATTTTAATTGCCTTTCGCTCAATATTTCCATCATGCGCTTGCGACAGCGATTTAATTGGCGCTTCGATTTGCAAAGTGCCAAAATATCGTCTTGAAACCTTACGTAGACGATATCCATTCGAGACAGCGCATCATCTAGCGGTTTAAGGTAGAGCGCGCTAAAAAATTGAGACAGTGGAGCTCGTAAAGCAATACCATGAGAAGGATTTCTGGTTCCTCTTGGTGTATCAATGGTTAGTGACGATGTTTTCCAACATAGCGATTATTTTTGGATCATGATAATGCTGTTTGATGTCATTCAATAATTTATAATGTGGGATTGAGGCATAGTACGATCGGATATCAACACGTAAGAAATACTTGTGTTTTTCTTTTTCCAGGACTTGCTTGATACGAGAAGTTGCATGCTTAACACCGGTAGGCCCAACCAAATGATAGACATTTGGATTCATCACGTGCTTGAATGTCGGCTTTAGTTGTTTCAATAAAATGTGTTGCAAAATGCGATCTGATAGATGCACATGGTCAACGACTTCATCCTCAAAGCAGTAACGTTTTAGACAACGTGGGTCATAGGTGCCATCAATTAGAGATTGAATGCCTGGTGGGAGCCACTCATCTATTTCTCTTGCCATGATATGGACGTCATGGTTGTGGTTGGCATGCTTTTTTTGTCTGTGGATTTTGGCAAAAAGTTTTTTGCCTAACTTAAGCATACCGTGAGCATCCCAGCGTTTCATTTTATTTTTTTCCTACTTTTTAGGCTCATTTCCATTGGAAACAGGTCTTGATTTCGGGCTCACGTTTATTGGAGACTTCATATTGAAAAAAAATGCACTCGATAAAATGAGTTTATTCGGGAAATTCAATAAGGAAATCATCTCATCATGAGTATCTGTGATTCAGGGATTGGACGCAAGTTGTTTGGAAAAAGAATAGAAATAACCGTGGCAAATACCCATCCATTGATTGTGCTAGCCAATCAATTACCCTGGGAAGAGATGTTGCATCTGGTTGAAAATGACTTGTGTCAAAGTACAGTGCTAAAATGTCTGCATTACGGTCGAAAACTGAAGGTTCGGATTCATCTTGGTGCTTATCTTTTGCAGAAGATGTATGACCTGACTGACCGAGCCATGGAAGCATCGATTCGTGATAATGCAGCTTACCAGATATTTTGTGGGATGGGTATCGTTGATTCTTGGCATTACCCAGATCATACAAAAATAGAAACCTTTCGATCACGATTATCTTCGGATACACAACATAAATTGGCCAATCTCATGTGTAAAAACGCAGTGGATAAAGGCCTTGCAGAACCACAGGATATTGACATAGACTCTACCGTGCAAGAAGCAAATATGACTTACCCAACGGATGCTAAAATGTTACGGAAAATGGGAGCGGTTGCCTTTCAGGTCGCCAAAAATTTAAAGAAATTACTACCTAATGGCGGTGCCGGGTTCAATTTGGAAGTGGATATCAAAACAATTGCATCAAAAGCACGGGCCTGTTTTTTCTTGCCTAAGAAAGCAACGAAAGAAGATAAGTCTCAACGGTTATCTGAATTATTAGACATCGTGTCACATCCTGTGTGCAACGTTATTCATGCATGTCATTTGGTTAAAGAAGAAACGCTAGAGAGGTTATCCTTTGGCGCCCAACGTAGCATGCAGCAGCTCGAGCACGCTATGGTGTATTTTGCTTCTGTGAAGCAATATGTTGAAACAGGTACCGCATCGCTTGGAAAACGCCTTTCCCTGCACCTAAATGATGTTGCCTGTTTCAATAAAAAGAAAGCACACAAAAAATACGAGTTTGGTCGTGTATTTCAACTTGGCCGGCTTTCAAAGGGAAATTTTCTATTTGTTGGAAAATCCAATAATGCCCGTATGGACGATAAACGATCATTCAAACCCATGCTTCAAGCACATGAAGATTTGTTTGGAAAAAACACATTGTGCTCTGTAACAACAGATAAAGGTTACTACAGTCGTAACTCCCCACGTCATCCCGAGCGCAGCGAGGGATCTCCTGTCGTGTGGTAC
>CAZVEH010000077.1:0-6118 GCA_964625775.1 uncultured Legionella sp.
GCCACACGACAGGAGATCCCTCGCTGCGCTCGGGATGACGTGGGGAGTTACGATTAAACAAAGTTTTGATCACTATTTTCTCAATGCTGGCTGAATTAGAAAGAGCCTTTATTCAAGGAAGGATTGCGTGCTAGAGCAGCAAAAGGAATCAAATTAGGCAAACCTACGGATGTTATATAAGCCTCCATGTACGATAAAGACAAAGAGAAAATTTTTCATCTTTATCAATTGGGGGGGTACCTATCCAAAAGATTATTACAACTCACTTAGGCTATGGAAAATATCTATTTCTCAAAGCCTATATGAATAAACGGAAAGATACATAAGATGAGAAAGTTGGCAATTATTGGTGGTGGCCCTGCTGGTCTAGCTGCTGCAAAATGGGCTCAATGGGGCTTAAAAGGGCATCAAATTACTCTTTTTGAAAAATTACCGATGCCAGGGGGAATATGGGCTTCTGAAAATAATTATTCCCATGCTTGGAATAATATGAGCACAAATTTATCGCGATATTCTTGCGTATTTTCTGATTTTCCTCATGAACAAAATGCATCTTTGTTTCCAACAAAACAGGAAATGCATCGTTATTTATCGAGTTATATAAGGTATTTTAATTTACAACAATACATTCAGTATAATACTACGGTTGTTCATGTGAATCGTATTGATGAAAAATGGCAGATCACTTTCGAGAAGGATAAAAAATCACACAGTGATAGTTTTGATCATATTATTGTCGCCAATGGAATGTTTTCTATTCCTAATCTTCCACAATTTAATGAATCAGCAAAATTTAGAGGAAAAATAATACATTCGGCGCAATACAAACAAAATATCGATTTTTCAAATAAAGACGTTGTCATTGTAGGCGGTGGATTCAGCGCAGTAGAAATTGCTTCTAATATATCTAAAACAGCTCGTTCAGTTTTTCACGTAAATCGAAAATCATCATGGATTATTCCAAAACTCATTTCAGATAAAAATGGAATTCTTCAGCCTCTAGATTTGCTTCTTTATAAACGAGAGTTTGTTGAAGAAGGTGTAAAGCCATTAAGTATCAAAGAAAAAAATAGAAAAACCAATCGGTTTCTCTCTAAATTAACAGGGCAAAACGATATACCTGATCTTTATATTGATCCCAATTCGGAGGAAGAACAGAATATTGTGATTTCCAATGATTATTTGAGATTAGTCAAAGAAAAGAAAATTATCCATCAACAAGGTGAAATTGCGGGGTTTGAAGAGAATGAAATTATCTTACAAAATAATTCTAGAATTAAGGCTCAAATTGTCATTTGCTGTACAGGGTACAGGCCAGACTTAAATTTTCTAGCTCCTTCTATTTTAAAGATATTACAACACGATCCTCGAGATAGCTTACAACCAGCGATGCTCTATGAGTCTGTGCTTCATCCTCAATTACCTGATTTGTTTTTTATTGGAATGGGCACATTTAGAGGCGCCTATTTTCCTATTATGGAGTTACAAGCTAGATTGGCAGTCGAAATTTTTTCAGGAAGAGCGCCCTATCCTAATGAGGAAGAGATACTGACGTATTTCAAAAAAGCTAATGAAATCCGTGCAAACCATCAAAAACCTCAATTTATTAATTCCAACTATTCAATGTTAACTGATTTTTATGCGAAATGGGCAAATTTATTACCTCCTGGTACAGATGTTAATACGTGGTCTAAATTAAACGGGGCTCCAGTCATTCCTTCAGATTATCTCCGTTATGGGTCAGGAGCTAATCCTTTTGTTGCGGAAAGAGAAAGATCACGAGTGAATGATTTCATGAAAAAAGGGAATGCTACTACTGTGGATACGATAAAAAATCTAAGTAGTCATTTATTTTTCCCAACGAACCCCTCTAAGGTTAGTGAAATAATAGAAAAAAAACCAATAGAGGATGAACTACCTACACTTCCATTGTGATTAAAAAAAATTATGGCTAGAAATTGTCCGGAATTTTGCCGGTTCCGGGCTAGAACCCCTATAGTGGTTTCGCCAATCTTCAATAATTACTTTCGCCTCCACACGGTTTCTGAACCATTCGGCTGATAAGCACTCATCGCGAAATTTCCCATTAAAGCTTTCATTCAAACAATAAAACGCTTACTCATCAAATCGATAATTTAATGCGACTCTTACTAAATTTGCAGAAAAATTCACGGTAGTTGCGAATGGACTACCAAATGATTGCTCAGATATACCAAAGCCACCTTGGGTATTATATATTGTGCTTATTGTGGATACAGAGGGTACATCTACGTACAAATATTCGATATCTACCGATCCGTGATGAAACGCGGCAATTTCAATACCGGTGCCGACTGTCCATCCGATTTGATCCTGATGCGTACTGTTGCTACCCGCACCTACCAATGATGAATTGTCATTAAAATGGTTACTCACTTTAAGCTGTGTCATAGCCATTCCACCTGTCATATATAAAAGAGCAGGTAATTTCAGCGCTGTTTGATACCCCAATCGACCACGAAGAGTCAATAGCCAGTTGGTTTGCATTGATGTGTCCACAGAGTACTGCGCAGAGTTGTCTGGGTAGCTATTTGTCATCGCATTAGATGAGTTCAGTGACATTGAACCGTAATCCAAGGCAATACCATAGACCATTTGATTCCAAACCCAATCATGTCCTGCGGCGATACCAACAATCACTGCAGCAGGCTCTTTCGTCCATGTACCTGCATTATTTACCGCATTAATATCCGTTGATGTTGCGAAATAAGATGTATTGGTCACACTACCGGCACTTGTATACGTCTCACTATTTCCAAATGCCCCGCCCAAATAGATGCCTACATAAGGGCCTTGCCAAGGCAAAGTGGTTGCTAAAACAGAAACCGGAATTGCCAGAAGAGAAACAAATGCATAATGTAAGCTTCGTTGATAAACATTTGGTATCATCATGAGTCCTTTCATTTTCTTTACGATAGTGTATCCTATCAAACTCTTAGATAACAGGGATGCTATCTTGAAAAAATTAAGGGATATATTAAAGTCAAGTGACAACTTGCCCATCGACGATCAACATAACGCTCGATGTTCTCGGGATCCGGTGCTCTCACTTAGTGCGCAATCATTTTATACTGTAATGGTTCAACCTGGATCTCTCAAACACAGCTTTGGACGCGGGCATTCTAGGTGCAAACAGCTGCTATTTATCTTATTTTTATCTCACTTTTTTATGACACCTACGTTTGCTCGAGAACATTTATCTCAATTTATAACCTCACGAGATCTCTCGAATAGCAATCAATCATCTTCAAACATTAGTTTAAAAAATAATCGAAATTCAGCGGTAACAGTCTATGGACTGTATGTAAGGCAATATGCTTATGTCGCAGCTGGTCAGAGTTGCGACAGCTCAACAGTCATTTTTCCCATCGATGTCGCCACAAACAATATCACAGCAGGTGCATTTGTAATGCCCACTGTGATTGGTCCAGGGAGAAAAGCGATTGTTGGCAGCAATTATCTTTATAATATGATTTATGGGGCGATTTTTTATGAAAATATTATTATTCCGTTAAGTCCCCCCGGATGTGCCTTGCCGGGGTGTACGTGGGGCAGTGATTCCACCCAGTATCATTGGTGTATTTATTTAGGTGCCCTAGCCCCTGTTTCTACCTCACCAGGCTATACATCTAATGTCCCCCCTTCCACTGGTTTGGCATCAAATACAGGCCTGTACAATTACAACTTAACAAGCAACTATAGTTATATCGGCCCTATTTCTTGCGATGATAGAGCACTCACATGCACTGCAGCGAGCCAGCAAACACAAACATTTTCGTAATACAAGGATAGTGACATAGCTATGATGAAACATTACTTATTATATATCCTGAGTGGGATAATCGTGTTGACCCCTGCGCACGCAAACCATAACACGCAAAATGCTTATGCGTTAATGGGAGCCCGTGACGTACAAAATATGGATTTATCGCATATTACCATTACGAATCGTACAGGTGAGCCTATCACAGTATCGGGTCTGTTTATTGCAAGCTTTGATATCAACGATTGTTCTGCCTGTTCTGGATCAGTTATGGGTGGGGATAATCTAGGAGGCGTAGTAGTTTCCAACGTTGTCTTTAAGCCGAATCAAACACTTCCAATCGGACAAAATTATTTATACAACATGATTTACAATGGTATTTATTATATTAAAACTAACGGTTCCTCACCATGCTCCTTGCCAGGGTGCTCTTGGCCTGGTGATAATCCAGATGTCAAAGCCTGGTGTATCACCATCAATGCGGTTTCACCAAATTCTAGCTACACCTATTCAAATTACACAAACGGCTCGAACCCACCGGCAAACACGCCAGCATACGGTTATGCAGGAAACTTCACGCCCTATTATAAGTATGATTTGATAGATCCTAGCACACTAGGAATAGGAAACGCTTGCTTAGGGCCTATTACTTGTAATGATAACACTTTAACCTGCCAAGTGGCTTCTAATCAAAATGAGTCGTTTCAAGCATACAGTTAACTCTAGTACACATGCAGAGTTCACATCAGCGCGATAAGAGGACTGGTATTAACAAAGAATATACAACAATTTAGGCTTTGCTTTAACGATAAAAGGTTTTTGTTTAAGGCCTGGTGTGTACGTAGACCCCGTTTTCGACCAACATTAGTTCCCACTTAAATAATATAGTTGTCATTAATGTGTTTTTCATTTAATAACACCAGCATTCAAGGCATAAAAACGCCTTATCATCGCTAAATAGTTCCGCCTCTAGGCATATTGATTTGAAATATGCCTAGTTTGTGTGCAAACATTTTTTGCTTACGAATGTTGATTATCTATATCTTTAGCAAGATCAGTGACGGATATTGTGAGCTCGGATGAATACTTCATATTTGCGCACTCTAGCTCGTGAAAGTTTTCGCTATCATACCATTCTATTTTATATATAAAGCCGGTATTAGGGCTTCCTTCGACCGTTGTAATAGTTGGTTTTTTATTGATAATATAAGTCACATCTTCGGCTGCCAATTCAGCAGCAGTATTTGAGGCCTTAACACTCATAACGCCGTATGAACAAGTGCCTATATTTTTGACCACAAAAAACTGGGCTGCTCCTGACCATCCACCATTTTCCTTATGAAAACCACCTTGAGGCACAGCTCCTATCAAGGTAATCTCATTTGATGATAAGGTGCTTTGTAGTTTACGAGAATGGGGGTTTTTGAGTTGAGAAACACCTTTAAATTTGAATGCTAATTTTAAATCTTGAATTTTAGATCTTAGCTCAGTACTTTCATCAGAAAGGGATGCTGCTTGTAATTTACGCTGAGATTGTATTTTATGTCGCATATTAAGTAGTTCTTTAGGGTACTCAGATGGATTAATGGCGTATCCTAAGGTTTTCATTTCTTCTTCAGCTTTTTTACCTAAAGCAAGTTGCTCTTCTGATAAATGTAATTGTGCTCTGGGAACGATTTTTATACCAGAACCAGGTAATGGTAAGCCTAAGTCTGAAAGCATTTTCATGCGCATTGTCTCATCGTTATCAGTAATCTCAGCAAGTACTGCGCCAGATAAGACTACATATAACGTAGCAAGCAATGCGAGCGTCTTCTTTATAAAATTTTGCATTATTAAGCCCATCCTTCGATAATATTACAAGTTTCAGCATGAGTTGTATCAAATGGAACGCTTTTGTGATAGCTCTCCAGGTAATGATATCCCCAGACCACAAATCCTCCATGCACTCCTTCTCCCCAGTGAATCGCAGCAACGCGGTCACTATATTGTCCTGTATCAACCGAATGCATTTGATTTGTAGGTGTGTGTTTATGGATACTGACAACACGCCATTTGTATGGATGACCATTCCACCAAGTTATTGATTCATTATTAAGACAATTGGCACGACTATGGACCGTGGTTTTATATAATCCAGCATAACTTGTCATTGTTACCACAAGTAGCGTTATCCCAATTATGTATTTCATGTAATTTACTTATTCCTTTAAATTATAATAGTGCTTGGTAGGTAAAATTTTATACTAAACGGAGTATAGTTGTAACTCCCCACGTCATCCCGAGCGCAGCGAGGGATTGTAAGTCTCAAATTTA
>CAZVEH010000078.1:0-5985 GCA_964625775.1 uncultured Legionella sp.
GTGCCACACGACAGGAGATCCCTCGCTGCGCTCGGGATGACGTGGGGAGTTACGATTTTGCCCTGATGTTTAAGGCCATTTTCTTGACGTATGAATAATTCGCACGATATATAAGATGTCTTGCTTTATTTGGTAGACGATAATGAGCGGTGTTCCGCTTACTACTAGTTCCTTAGTGTGAGGAACTCTGCCCGCTCTTCCCATGCTTGGAAATGTCACTATATTTTCGATTGCCTCAACAACACGTTTCATAACTGCAAGTGCCGCATTAGGTTTGTCTTGGCTGATGTAGTCCTTGGTAGATTGTAAATCTTGGGACGCAAGTTTGGTTAGTTTAATTTTCACCTAGTAGCCCTAACTCTTTTTTAACATCTACAAAATTAACAACATTACCTTGGTGAATTTCTTGTAATCCACTTTGGATGGCTTGCACTTGCCATTCATGAAGGTCAAGATATTCCTCTATAGCTTCGGCGGCCAAATAGGATTTTGAGCGGTCGACGGATTGAGATAGTTTTTCTAATCGTTGCGCTACGTCGGTTGGTACTCTAACTGAAATAAGTGCCGATGGTGTCGCCATAAATACCTCACATGTATACATTACAATAATATTAAATCATATGTATATTATAGCATTTTTTAGTCATCAAAAACATATGAAAGATTATGCGTTGATTCACCTTATTTATCACAGCCTCATTCAGAAACTCCATTCAAACTTGGTCTATACTGCTGTCTTGTGATGTCATCTATATCCAATAGGACTTATGCAAAACCTCGATCTCTTCGCTAATTTTTGTTTTTAATTCGGTCATTTAGTCCGGCTAAACTCCCTCATTAAAAACAAAACTTGCTTCGACCTCGAGGTTTTGCGTAAGTCCTGTCCAAGATTGCATATCAACCGTTGCTGATAATTTCACCTAATTTTTGTACGTTGGGGTCAAAAAAAATGGTTTCATGATTTCCAGGGGTTTGATGAACTTCTAGGTTATCCAAGATAAACGGCTTCCATAAATTATACGGATCATCAATGGCATGGAATGATTCCCATAACTCAGATGCTTTAAATAATACTGCTCCGCTCTTTAATGGTTTTAACTTGTAGTGAATAAGCAAATTTCGCCTATAGTTTTCAAGTTGTTCAAAATAATCGGTTTTTTTCTGTTCAGAAGCAGACAAGGTACTATCTTTATAGCTCAATAAGTGACTACTATGTTGGTTCATCAATTCTTCAGGGTATTCAGCCCACCCATCAAAAAATCCCAAAAATGAAACCTTCTTTCCTGCTCTGATAATTTGATGCGCCATCTCAAATGCGACAGTTGCCCCAAAGGATGCCCCACCTATAAAATAATTATCTCCACTGTATATCTGTGAAATCTGATGAAGATAATATTGCGCCATCTCTTCTAATGATTCAAAACGCAAATCATCTCCCTCAATACTGATATCTTGAATACCAAATACAGTGTATTTATCATGAATATGTTTTGCCAATTGTTTATACCAAAAGACAGAGCCTCCCACTGGATGTATCAAAAACAAAGGAATACCATTTGAATGATCCGAGAGTTTTATAACAGAACGTAGCTGAGTATTATGGCATTGCTCACTGATTGGCATAATGAGCTTTTTTATTTTTTCCGCAAGCATAGTGATTGTTGGATACTCAAATAAATAAGAAAGTGGAATGTCTATTTTATAAAAGCTATTGAGTTCCGATATAATTTGTAGTGCAATTAAGGAATTTCCGCCCAGATCAAAAAAATCGTCACAAATCTTGATCTGATTATCATGAAACGCTGTTTGCCAAATTTTTATGACATTGAGCTCGTATTCATCTAAGTCTGTATTGACATCATAATCAAAAACCAACAATTCGCTATGTTGTGCTTCGAGTGCTTTATAATCTATTTTTTCATTTTGTTTTAAAGGGATACTCTGGGTGACATAAAACTCTTTCGGAACCATATAGCTTGGCAAATGAGCAAGCAAAAAAGATTTAATGTCATGAGAGGTCGGCGGATCTTTATCCACCACGATATAAGCACATAAGTATTTATTTTTAAAATGACTATTTTTAACAATTACTGCAGTTTGTTGAATAGAAGGGATCTTTAGCAAAACTGATTCAATGCCTGTGAGCTCAATTCGATATCCTTGAATTTTCACTTGAAAATCATTTCTTCCAAAAAATTGCAAATGACCATCTGGTAACCAACTGACCAAATCTCCTGTTTTATAAATGATGTCTGGCACATCATTAAAAGACGCAGCAATAAACCTTTCTTGAGTTAACAGGGGTTTTCCAATATACCCATTTGCCACTTGAGCGCCACCAATATATAGCTCGCCTTTCATGCCCAAAGGACAAACATTGTTATATTTATCTAAAATATAGCAAGTTGTGTTGAATGCTGGTTTGCCAATTGGAACACTTGAATGATAAGAACTCACATCTTTACCCACAAAATGTGATGTCGCTGAAACAGTGGTTTCGGTGGGACCGTATTCATTCACTATCTGGTGTGAAGGACATAGTTTTGCCCATTTCACTACATCTGAGATAGGTAAGGTGTCAGCACCCAAAAGAAGCACTTTTAACTCTGTAAGTTGTTGGACTATTTCTGGATAGTGCAAAAGCATTTCTAAATACCCTGGGGTCAATTCAACATGTGATATGTGATGACGAATCACATGCTGCAAGTAACGTTTGGGATCAGTTTTGGTTGCTTCGTTGCAGATAGCTATTTGACCACCTACCAGTAGTGGAGCTATCGTACATGGCACAGATAAATCGAATGCGATAGAAGAAGAGAAGTCAATAATACTTTTCTCGGTGAATTGGGTTGTTTCAGAGAACCATGTGCAATAATTTATAACATTTGACTGTGTAATCATGACCCCTTTAGGATCACCGGTTGTTCCCGAGGTAAACATAATATACGCCAATTTTTGAACTTGTTTTTGCCTGGGTTCCAGGGTTGGTATCGAATGATATTGACTCAATTGAGCGTCGTTGACACTATAAATTTTTACGGATTGATGTTCTGAAAAATGTGGTTTTAAGGTATCTAAATATTTTTCTGCGCTTATGATCGCTGTTAAACCAGCAATCTCGGTGATCATTTCGATTTTCAGCATCGGGTATCGTGTATCTAATGGCACATAGACACAGCCCGCTTTTAGTATTCCCAAGATGATTGCAAACATCTCAACGCTGCGCTCGATATAGAGGCCAATAAGCGTTTGGGGTGTGATGCATTGTGATTCGATAAACTTAACAATACATTCCGATTGCTCCCACAGTTGACGATACGAAATAACATGATCATCCATCAAAAGAGCAGGGGCATTGGGCCGTGCGAACACTTGCGCTTCGAAAAGAGCTGTAATAGACGTTTCAGGAATGGCTTTCTCGACGCCTTTCCCTAAATCATTTAAAAGACTATTTCGTTCTTCATCGGTCAAAAAACAAAAGGCATTCACATCAGCATGGGAATTGTCTAATAGTGTATTAATAATATTAGAGATATGGGCTGGCATATTATGAATCAAATCTTTTAATTCACAAAAATGATGATGTGTATCAAATCGATGATAGATATGGAGTTCATTGGTTTGTTTTTCATACTCAAAATAAAGAACAGTGCTTTCTGGTAATTGAGCTGGGTTTATTTTTTCAGAAAAATTAACACAAACCCCAGATTCTATGGATATGGTTTTTAAAGAGGGGTGACGCACTGCTAAATCGGTAAAAAATGTTTTATTTTTTTCCAATATCTTGATGTGTTTACCGACATAACGCAGTACACCCCCCAAAGAAATTTTATTAGACCATTCGACTGTGAGTGGTATAAACAAGGAGAATAAATTTCCATAAAACTTACTCAGTCTTTTATGTTTTTTATGTGCAAGAAACACAGAAAATTTTTCATAGTTATTTAATCTATGTAAGTAAGTTAATAAGGCGGCTGTTGCTATTTCTTTTAATTTCTTAGGATTGCACGTATTGAGTCTTTTCAAAGAAATGGTATGTGATTTTTCGAGTTTTTCAGTTAAGCGTGCATTAGGGTTATTAAAAAACAAAGTATGCTCATGCATGTCTTCGATTTGAGTCACCCAATGATGTTCATGCCTTAAAAGCATAGGATACAAACGGTTTATTGCATTTAACGTGGTTTGCTTTAGATCAGGAAAACGATACCCTACTTTCATGCCAAATTTATTAACTACCTTCTCTACGCATAAAACTTCCCCACTTTTTGAAAGAAATTTTTTTATTTCAAGCGCATGGTTGATTGTAGCAATATATATGGCCCGCTCATCTATAGCTAAAACGGTGCCAGGTTTAACAGTCCCACATTCTATGGGCGACAGACTCATGTCCATAGGAATGAGATAGTCGTCATTGAAATAAACTTTTAGGGATCCCACATGGTTTTTATAGTGATCGGAAGTCAGAGCTCTATGTATTCTAATAATAAATTCAGCAGTAAAAACTTGCCAAGCTATAAAACCAAAATTGGGTAAAACATGCCTCTGACCATAATAGCTTCTGTTTTCTAATTGTTGTTTATAAAGCGTCATATTTTTTGATTCAATATCAAAAACTAATGCTGAAAATGACTTTATTGCATGCTCGTAACAACGAAGATTCAAAGAAAAAGCAGTATCATCTTCAAAAATAGGGATTCTTTCTTGTTTGACGATATCACCTGCATCAATTTTATCGCTAACAATATGCCAAGTCACACCGTGCTCTTTTTCGGCGTTTATGATAGACCATGTCGTTGCATTCAAGCCGGCATATTTTGGCAGCAAAGAATCATGATAATTGATCACATAACAACGTGCCAAATCCATGATTTCAGGAGAGATAATATAGCTATTAACAATGCTAAAAATATAATCAACTTTTATGATGTTATTTTTTGTGAGTGCGTTGATATCTTTTGCATATAAAATATTATGCTGGTTCGCCCAGGCTTCGACATCTGGGTTAGGTGAAATCACACATTCAATCACATGATGGTTGTTTAATAAAATATTTGCGCATTGAATTAATAAACTGTCCTCACCTATTAAATAACAAGAAAACCGCATACTTTTTTCCTTGGTTAATCTATACTTTTATTTATAAAACACAATCGAAAGTCAATGGCAATATGTCATGAAGAATACTGGTTTAAACCACAAATTATACGACCCTTTTTTTGTGACACTATCAAAACATATCCGAGAGGCCGTAATTGTTTTAGACAATAAATGCAATATTTTACTCTTCAATCCGTACGCTGAAAAGTTATTTTCCATCTCCCAAAAAGATGCTCTACAAAAATCTTTTAAACAAATTTGCTTGGATAAAAACGTCGAATACTTTATTCAGCCATATCTTTCCGTGGTAGCTCAAAAAACATCCCTTACCATTCCACAGGACAAAAATGAATGGAGTGTCTTATGGAATTTTGATTTAATTGAATACAATAATAACAACTTTTATCTACTGGTAACAACAGGCATACATGAAAACGCCAATCAAAATGAGATTTTAAAGCTAGAAACTCTTGTAGAGAACATGCCATACAATGTTTACTGGATGGATAAAAATTGTCTTATGATGGGGTGTAATCAGAACGTATTGAACATGTTATCTTTGACAAAAGAAGAGTTCAAAGGAAAATCGTATGAGGAATTAGCTGTATTAGGTCATTGGCCACCAGGTTTAGCAAATACTTTTAAACAAGATGATATGTATGTTCTCAAAACTGGAATACCCATTATAACAAAAGAAGATCCTCCCTTACCTAATGGGAAGGGTGGTGAATTCAATTTTTTAACGAGCCGTGTACCTATTAGAAATCGACACGGGGAAATTATCGGCGTGGCTGGTATTTCAACTGATGTTTCTGCCTTGAAAGCGGCCAAGCAAAAAGCTGAAGCCGCCAATCATGCCAAAACAGAATTTATAGCAAACATGAGTCA
>CAZVEH010000079.1:0-5945 GCA_964625775.1 uncultured Legionella sp.
TGGAACGACTTGTATCAATCGATTCTTTAAAAATTGTACCACACGACAGGAGATCCCTCGCTGCGCTCGGGATGACGTGGGGAGTTACAAATTAACGAAGAGATCGGGGTTTTGCGTAAGTCCTGATTTTATTTGACCATAGATTGACTGGGGCTGTTGTGTCACAAACGCCCAATATCGATCGCCATAAGACCAATGCCAATATTCTGTTGGATAATTCACAAAACCAACAGCAGACAATACCGCAGACATGATGTGACGATTTTTTGTTGCAGCAGGCGATATCAGAGTTGACGCAGTCAAAGACAACACCCCGCCTTCGTCTTGCATCCAATCTTTGGGGTGAATACCCATCTCTAACGGAGACCCACGGTCATCGATCAAATACACATCAATCGCTGAACCGGTGGCATGCGGAGGAATGTTATCAGAGCCATCCTGATTGATCACAGGTGACACCAATTTGATGGTTTCCTGAAAAAGTTCATCGGAGGTTTTTTGCGGATATCTTGCTTGAGTATTGGCAAAATGTTGATCAAAAATCATTTTTTGCAACGCCATGCTGCGATACCCTTCATACAAACAAAAATGATACCCAGGCGGCAGTTGTTGCTGCGCAGCAACTAATTTGTCATACACCGTTTGGCGTAAGAAAACATAGTCTTTATTATCAGGAATTTCTGGAGAAGGACCATAGGCAATCACGGTTTGTTGCGTCAAATCCACCAAAGGCTCGCTGCTCTGCCCTACGGGAATGGCCAATACTTCAGGATCAGCAATCAAGGTAATGGCTGCGCTCGCGGTTGACATCAAAACTCCTAAAAAATAATATATACGCATTACGGTTCATAGTAAAAGTGTTGATCATAACAGTATCATTAAATTTCAAAAGTTCCCAACTCAGCGAGTAATATATTGCAAGAAACAGCCATGCCTTTTTCAAAATAAAGAGGCATAGCTTCTAGGATAAGTATCCTTTACTTAAAATGGGGAAAGTGTTTCCTGAATCTGAACAGCGTTATTTTGTGATTTCAGCTTTTTAAAAAAACGTGAAGTCACTTCTGACTCGCTTTGTGTTTTATTGTCTTTTAAAAACCTCTGTCTGACCCAATTTTCAGTCAAAAGCCCTTGGCCTTGCGGTTTTGAACGCACCAAAGCACTAGGAAGTTGGTACAAAGCATCATGTTCACGCTGGGGATGCACTTTTTTATAAGAAGCAAATCGAGTTGCCATCCAAATTTTTACTGCGGATGAGGGTTTGGACGTATTATTGGAGCGGTTAAGATCACCCAATAGGTCTTCTTTTTCATATCTATCTGATTCTACTGAATGATTCATGGCGACACCTTTAATGAAACAAAAAAGCATTATAACACAAAAAGATCTTTTTGCGTATTTTATACGCAAGTATTTTAGTTGTTGGACATGATGGCACGGACATAGATTCAAGAATTGGCGAATTAATCCGATATCACCAGTAACGTGACTGACTTGTGTATTTCATTATGACGTTCTTACACGAACACATCAAAGCTGCAAAATTCAATATTGGTGACCAAGTGATTCATCAGCACCAGGGCTACCGTGCGGTTGTGATTGACGTTGATCCCTTGTTTCAGGCCTCTGGGCGTTATAACCCGCAAGCCAGTAAACGCTTGTTTGCAACTCAACATCCCTGGTATCGCTTATTGGTGGATAATAGTTCACAGCAAACTTACGTGGAAGAACCCTTATTGATCAAAGACAGTGATACACAAGAAATTTCTAATCCCCAAGTCACCCAATATCTCGTACATCAAAATGGACGCTATATTTGCAGCCGTGAACCTAATTGATATACTCTTGACGAATGAGTTTTCTGAAACTCGTTAGTCAAGAGTATATTAGACTAAGTATGACGCACAATCATAATCAATAACGCCACAAATCCTATCAGAAGAATGGCCAACATACCCATCGTCGAAAAACTCTTGCTGAGATTTTCTCGAGAAAATTGGTTCGGTCGTGATTTAATAGTGCGGTATAATAGCCACACCACTAAGCCGGCACCCAATAATCCAAGTACTTGATATACTGTTTCCATGATCACTCCTTTTAAAGAACGCTCTATTCAAACTCAAAAGCATCTGAAAACAAATCTTGGCGCATCAACCCATGCTGCAATAACATTTTTCGCATGAGATACATCAAGTCAAAAGGGCCCGCCATGACGATTTGCCAATCACAGAGATCGGTTGGATGCTCCGTTAAAACCCTTGTGATCAAACCAGGTTGATGTGATTGTGCAATATGAGGCACATAACGAAAATTGGGCAAACTTTTCTGCCAATGCAGAACACTGCTTTCATCATACAGATCATCTGCGGTAGCAACCCCCCAATACAATTCAACGCTGCGTGAATCAGACTGCGATAGTAATTGTTCAAGCATGGCACGGATCGGTGCAAATCCTGTACCTGCTGCCAAAAAAATAATCGGCTTTTCTGGATGTAAATAGCTGAGATTACAAACACCATAGGGCAAGATCAGGTTCACGGACTGGTGCAGTTCCCACAATTGCTCATTTCCTTGGCGAATGTGCAGCTCATAATAGTGTCCAGTCGATGGGGAATTGGCAATTGAATAATAATGCGTGTTGTCTGGCGTGTGGATTTGTAAATATTGACCGGCCTGATACGCAACATAATGTTCTGGTTTCAGCCTATAGGCCCATATGGTTCGATTTAAACGGTTGATTGCCACGATTTTAGCTTGCGTTTGCTGGATCATGATAAACCCAATTCAGGCCAATACGCATTCACTCGTTCTTCGACCGCGGGGTCCATGACAATAGAGCGCCCCCAAATGCGTTGTGTTTCTCCAGGCCATTTGTGGGTTGCATCTATCCCCATTTTTGAACCCAAACCTGATACAGGAGACGCAAAATCCAAATAATCTATCGGTGTATGATCTATCATCACCGTATCACGAGTTGGATCGACTCGCGTCGTCATGGCCCAAATCACATCGGGCCAATGACGTGCATTGATATCTTCATCACACACAATCACAAATTTGGTATACATAAATTGGCGCAAATAGGACCAAACCGCCATCATGATACGTTTGGCATGCCCGGGATACTGTTTTTTGATCGTGACCACAGCCAATCGATAAGAACAGCCCTCCGGTGGTAAATAAAAATCAACAATTTCGGGGTATTGTTTTTGTAGCAAAGGGATAAACACTTCATTCAAAGCCATACCCAAAATAGCAGGTTCATCAGGCGGACGTCCAGTATAAGTACTGTGATAAATGGGTTTATCACGATGTGTCATCCGTTCCACCGTAAAAATAGGGAAAGACTCCACTTCATTATAATACCCCGTGTGATCGCCAAAAGGACCTTCGGGTGCGTTGACGCCGGGTTCTAGATAACCTTCTAAAATAATCTCAGCGTTGGCAGGCACGTGCAACTCAGACCCAATGGCACGGACCAATTGTGATCGCTGTCCTCTGAGTAAGCCTGCAAATGCGTATTCAGATAAAGCATCAGGGATTGGTGTTACTGCGGCCAAAATAGTAGCCGGATCGGCCCCTAAGGTGACCACCAAGGGAAAACGCTCCCCTGGGTAAGCCGCTTGCCAAGCTTGGTAATCCAACGCGCCACCGCGATGAGATAGCCACCTCATGATCAATTGATTCTTGGATAATACTTGCTGCCGATACACCCCTAAGTTTTCTCGTTCCTGATCGGGGCCTTTGGTGGTCACCAAACCCCAGGTGATCAGGGGTGCGGCATCCTCAGGCCAGCACGTCTGAATCGGTAGGGTCATCAAATCAACCGCGTCGCCTTCAAACACATGGGTTTGGCACACGGCATTGCTGACATATTTAGGCGCCATATGCAAAGCTTGTTTTAGCAGAGGTAGTTTTTGCCAGGCATCTTTTAAACCCTTTGGAGGTTCAGGTTCTTTAAGCGCAGCCAATAATACACCCACTTCACGCAAAGCACTGATTTGTTCTTCACCCATACCCAAAGCAACACGCTCTACGGTACCAAACAAATTGGTCAATACCGGAATATCGTGATTCTCGGGGTGGGTAAACAATAAGGCAGGGCCTCCATCACGTAATACGCGATCGGAGATAACCGTCATCTCTAGATTGGGCGAAACAGGGTAGTCGATTCGCTTCAAAAGATGACGAGTTTCTAATTGAGCAATGAAATCACGCAGATCAACATAGTTCATCGGTGGAACAAAGCCTTATTCTTGACGTTTCATAGCGTCAAAAAATTCGGCATTGGTTTTGTGATTTTTCATCCGCTCGATCAAGAATTCAATCGCATCACACTCATCCATGGATTGTAAGATTTTGCGTAAAATCCAAGTGCGGTGTAAATCTTCGGGGCTCAGTAATAAATCTTCGCGACGCGTACCAGAACGATTGATATTGATGGCTGGAAACACACGACGTTCGGCAATGTTACGGCTGAGATGGATTTCCATATTACCCGTACCTTTGAACTCTTCGTAAATCACCTCATCCATTTTGGAACCGGTGTCCACCATCGCTGTTGCAATGATGGTCAAACTACCACCCTCTTCAATATTTCTCGCAGCACCATACAAACGCTTTGGACGTTGCAATGCATTCGCATCCACACCACCGGTTAAAACCTTCCCAGAAGAGGGGATAACGGTGTTATAAGCACGCGCCAATCGCGTGATAGAGTCTAATAAAATGACAACATCACGCTTGTGTTCGACCAAACGCTTGGCTTTTTCAATCACCATCTCAGCCACTTGAACGTGACGCGTTGCAGGCTCATCGAACGTAGAGGCAACCACCTCTCCTTTGACCGAACGTTGCATTTCAGTCACTTCTTCAGGGCGCTCATCGATTAATAATACAATTAAGAAAATATCTGGATAATTTTTTTCAATCGAATGGGCAATATTTTGCAGCATGAGAGTTTTACCTGCTTTTGGCGGTGCTACAATCAAACCACGCTGACCACGACCAAATGGTGCGCATAAATCAACCACTCTTGCCGTCAAATCTTCGGTACTACCATTACCTTGTTCCATCACCAATCGTTCAGATGCAAACAAAGGCGTTAAGTTTTCAAATAAAATTTTGCGTTTGGCATTTTCTGGAGAGTCGTAATTGATTTCGTCCACTTTTAATAAGGCAAAATACCGTTCGCTGTCTTTAGGGGGGCGAATTTTACCGGAAATGGTATCCCCAGTACGTAAGCCAAAACGACGAATTTGACTCGGTGACACATAGATATCATCGGGCCCTGCCAAATAAGATGCATCTGAAGAACGTAAAAAAGCAAAGCCACCTTCTGTAATGATTTGCACAGTTCCATTACCGTAAATGTCTTCTCCCTTTAACGCATGGGTTTTTAAAATAGCGAAAATAATGTCTTGTTTGCGCATATGAGAAACATTCTCAACGCCCATTTCTTGAGCAATATTAACGAGATCAGCAATAGGCAATTGCTTTAGTTCACTAAGATTCATAGGTCTCACTTGAATTTTGGTTATAATGATGGATATCCAGGAAAGTTTTCACAGGAATTGCAGCCACTGCTTAGCTACAATAGCGTACTCAGATTAAATCTTATCTACATTTTGATTAAAACATAGTTGTACACTCACGAATAATCGTAACATAATCATTGGAAAAAAGCTAGCGCAGTATTTATTGATTTTGGCTCAAAGACAGGGAGACGTTGTTGCATCAAAATTTAATGGGCAGATTTGTTTTGATGCGAGTCAACAGCGGGTGGTTCTTCCTTATCATCAGTGACGCCATCCTCCGTCGTATCTTCTGTGAATACGGGGGTGAAGTTATCATGTTCATCTTTTTTCTTTGTCATAATAAACCATTAAACAGAGTAACTCCCCACGTCATCCCGAGCGCAGCGAGGGATCTCCTGTCGTGTGGTACAC
>CAZVEH010000080.1:0-5331 GCA_964625775.1 uncultured Legionella sp.
GATAAAAACGGTATTATATCCCATAAATCAGTCATTTAAAAATCAAATGACTATACAAAAAAAAATAGGGCGTCCAGCGCAGTCGTCTGCGCAGGCAAAGCCCAAGCGGCGCATACCGGCAGCACAAAAGAAAACAACCCCTGAGTCTCGTCAAACCCAGCACCAAACTCAATCGACTTTACTTCCAGTGATACCAAACCTCATGGATGCGGCAAAACCAAACGGCGCACAGGGGCCGTCCTATCAGACATCTTCTGTCAGTGTTCACACGGCGATTGATGCGGATCCGGAATCGGTGGATTTTTATCCTACAGCGTTAGTTGCCAACAATCACGTATTGACCTACATTGCTGGCACGCCCGTCATATCATCTCCGTATTTGGGTAGTCGGCCTGCGTTTGATGGATCAGATTATATTGTGAATATTTCCAGCATCAATCGGGATGTGCGTTTGATGCAACAACGGCGCAGCCTTGAAAGAGCTTATGCTAAAATGGGCTATCCATTACCCAATCGACCTATTCTGGCTCTTAGTGGTGCTGTGATTCCAATGGGAACTATAGGACAACCTTATTTTGGAAATTCTCGTGCTGATTGGAATTTAGGTTCCGATGAATTGGATCTGGCAGCTATATTAAATGACAAAGTCGAGGCGTATATGGCGCTTGCGTACAATGCATCGCCTCCCAATGGTGGCGGGCCTCGTGTGTCGAACTCATCGTTGAACTTGAACATGGGGTTTGTAAACATCGGTGATTTGGATGAGTATCCCTATTATGTGACTGCTGGCCAATTGTATGCACCCTTTGGGCGATACTCGACCTCTATGATCAGTGCGACACTTCCTATGATGATCGCGCGGATCAAGGCAAGACCTTTCATCCTAGGGTATAAATCACAAACGGATTCAGGACCCTTTGCCGCGATTTACGGGTATCGCGGTGATACGACCCTAGGAAGTTCCGGTGTGGGTGGTGTCAATTTGGGTTATATCACCGATGTGTTTCGTGCAACCTCAGAAATAGGCGTTAGCTTTGTGAGTGCATTGAATGATGCCGGTGGTATGCAAACCACAGGGTCTCCCAATGGTCCAAACTTTGGTGGATTTGGCTCTCCCACGCATGGCAGTGAAAATGTTCACAAAATTCCTGGTATTGGCACACATCTCACCTTGAGTTTTGACCGCTACAATATCACCACCGAGTGGGTGAGCTCGACAAAGCCATTTTATGCCAGCGATTTGAGTTTTGACGGTCAAGGGGCTCGTCCTCAAGCAGTCCAGGTAGAAGGCGGTATTACCTTCATAAGTTTTGAGCGTCCTTCCTCTTTGGCGGCGGCTTGGCAGTGGTCTAGTGAAGCGTTGGCTTTGAATATACCACGACAACGCATCAATGCGGTGTATAATATCTCAATCTGGAAGGATACCGTCGAAAGTTTGGAATACCGGCATGATATTGATTACGGTGCCAATCATTTTGCAAACGGATCAGCACCAGTGGGAACGGTGAATCAAAATACTTTAGGCACGGGTGGCACGGCGGATACCGTGATGCTGCAAATTGGTATTTATTTTTGAAGATGACGAACAATAGGGGATAGCATGGCGATAAAATCTGATAAATGGATTGAAAAAATGGCCAACGAGCATGACATGATTGTGCCGTTTTCGGCACAACAAGTTCGTGAGCAAAATGAGAAACGCATTATTTCTTATGGCGTATCGAGCTATGGATATGATGTGCGGTGTTCCTCTGAATTTAAAATTTTTACCAATATCAATTCTGCGATTGTGGATCCCAAGTCGTTTGATGCCAATAGTTTTGTGGATGTGCAATCTGATGTCTGTATTATCCCTCCCAATTCTTTTGCGTTAGCACGAACCGTAGAATATTTTAAAATTCCCCGTAATGTGTTGACGATTTGTTTGGGGAAATCCACGTATGCACGATGTGGGATTATTGTGAATGTCACTCCTTTGGAGCCCGAGTGGGAGGGACACGTTACGTTAGAGTTTTCCAATACCACACCTTTGCCTGCAAAAATCTACGCGCATGAGGGTGTGGCACAGATGATTTTTCTAGAAACAGACGATGTTTGCGCGGTGTCTTATCGCGACCGCCAAGGAAAGTATCAGGGGCAAATTGGGGTGACCTTACCTTGTACCTAGGCTGTCACCAATCATAGTGTGTTGCACAACACACTATGATTGAATGCGTTTAGCCCTCTAGATCTTCATAAATAGGATGTGTGTCTCTGGATGCATTAATACGTTCTTTTAATTCTTTTCCTGGTTTAAAGTGAGGACTAAATTTTTCTGTTGCGATGACTTTCTCGCCAGTTTTTGGATTATGTGCCGCGCGTGCTTGGCGGTGTTTGATTGAAAAGCTGCCAAAGCCTCGAATTTCTATACGTTGCCGTTCCGTTAGTGCATCGCTCATCAGTTGAATCAAATGATTCACGCTGTCATTCACGGTACGTACTGGAACATGCGGTATTTTTTCGGCCAAGCGAGCAATTAATTCGGATTTTAACATAGAAATTTCACGAACATTAAATGGCCCCAGCATAGCCTGGAGTGCCCTGAGAGTCAATCCTTTGCTGAATGTACGCATTCACGATGCCCCAGCTCATTTGAACGCGGGTGGTGTGATGAAGCTTAAATTTGGAAGACAGTAATTTTTTAGTCGTCGTGATGATCATAGGTGCGCTAGGGAGTTGTTCAAGGTGTTGATTTAATGCTATCCATGTGTCACCGAAAAGACCTGTGGCTGAAATGAAAATCACTGTGGCATCAGAAAAATCGACATGCAGGAAGTCACCACAAATGAATTCTATTTTTTTTGCAGTACGATAATAGTCTGGTTCCGTGTTTAAAGATTCAAGCTGTTGTTGTGCGGCTTGATGTAACAGCGGAAACAATTCGATACCGCAGGCTTTTTTAACATCGAAAGTCATGGCGCACATCAAAACAGCTTTGCCAACACCGCTGCCAAGATCATAAAAAATCGTGGAAGGGTTGGGCTGGGTCAAAGACAATAATGCAACCAGTGAAGTGCTGTCAATCTCACCATACACATACTCAAATGCATCAGAATTGATCCGTGACTTGCGAGACAATTGAAACCCATTGATAGTTGTACTGATGTGATCTAGTGCACGCAAATGATCCTTGAGACGTAGCCGTGATTTCCATCTCCATAGCGTGTAGCGACGCCACGTGGATTTGAGAAGACAGAACAATACTAGGGTTATGACGACGATCAGCGGAATCACAATGGCTTCGATATGTTCGAATGAGAACTGTAATTTTATCATTAGTGCTGTTTACTTCAAATGTATTTTGGTTATGATGATATGATGCGCGACAATTAGGATGCCTCCCATGTTGTATTCTTCCATTCTCGAGACCATTGGCCATACTCCAACGGTTAAAATCAATCGTGTTGGCTCAGAACTCGCATGCCAATTATATGGGAAATGTGAATTTTTTAATCCCGGCGGTTCAATCAAAGATCGCATAGGATACCGAATGGTGACATCTGCTATCGAGAGTGGGCGCATCAAACACGGAGATGTATTGATTGAGCCTACGTCTGGGAATACCGGCATTGGTCTAGCGTTGGCGGGAGCAGTGCTTGGCTTTAAGGTAATCATTACCATGCCTGATAAAATGAGTCAGGAAAAGCAAATTATCCTCGAGCGTTTGGGCGCCACTATTTATCGCACACCAGCTGCGGTGAGCTCCGATCATCCAGACAGCCATATTTCATTGGCAAAAAAACTACAAAGAGAAATCCCGAATTCACATATCCTAGATCAATACAACAATGTCGATAACCCCGATGCTCATTATTATGGAACCGCCGAAGAAATCATTGCTGATTTTGGTCACGATTTACATATGGTTGTGGCTTCCGTGGGTACCGGAGGTACGATCACAGGTATTGCCAAGCGTTTGAAAGCTTTTAATCCGTCTATTCAAATCATTGGTGTTGATCCTGTGGGCTCCCTATTAGGCGGTGGCAACGAGGTGGCACCCTACTTGGTAGAGGGTATTGGCTACGATTTTTTTCCGGAAGTATTGGATAACACCGTGGTTGATCGCTATATCAAAACGAGGGATAAAGACTCCTTTGTCATGGCCAGGCGCTTGATGAGTGAAGAAGGCCTATTAGTAGGCGGTTCAAGCGGGGCTGCGATGTGGGGTGCTTTGCAAGCAGCGAGTTCTTTGACCAAGGATCAGGTGTGTTTGGTGATTTTACCGGATTCTACACGTAATTATTTATCAAAATTTGCTTCGGATGACTGGATGCAGCACAATGGTTTTTTGTAAAACTCGTAGAGATCAGCGAAATATCAATTTTCATGAAATGGAGTCCACATGAATGAAGCTTGGATCTGATTCGCCTAGAAGTCTAGGGTTGGGGCCGGCAAACGACCCTCAACCCCATCTACAATTCTTAAAAACCTGGTCGTAGATTAGAATGGGATTGTTCAGAGGTATCACTATCACCTTTGGGATTTGGCAGATGTTTTGTTATCAACTCGATCAAAATCATTTGAAGCATCAGGTTCTCAATAATTCTTTCCATACGTTGTGCATCGCAGGAAGTAACAGCAATATGGTTGGGATGCCTGGTGACTCTGGGGGACTCCTGAAATGATGACATCGGTTGAGTCGCGCGCCATTCTTTTTGTAGCGCATCAAATAATTTGTCCAAAGGGGATGTTGTTCTGTAGACATAACTGGTTTTTTTCATAGGGGGGACAAAATTGTGTGAGCCAGATGTATAAAATGCATAATACGCATCGGCTGCATCATTTTGGCGTCGGGGTGGTGCGGTTTTCTTGGGGGGTTGCTGTCTAGCAGAAAAATTCCCTCTGTCTTGTTCATTTGTAGCCTGTGTGGTGGAGCTGAAAGGGGGTGTAGCCTTGGACGTATGTTTGGCAGGTGAAATAAGCTCTTCATCTTCATCATATTGCTTGCGTTTGTCAGCGTCACGCAACGTCGCATATGCGCTGTTGATTTTTTGAATTTTATCTAATGCTTCTTCTTTATTTGGTCCTTTGTATTTATCAGGATGCCATTTCAACAACATTTTTTTCCAAGCTTCTTTTATTTTATCTTGTGGAGCATTGACCGGGACTTCCAATACGTCATAGTGTGTTGGCGTTGCCATGCGAATCTCCTCAGTTCTTTACGGATAAGTGCTGTGGCGCGATCAGAATACGCAAGAATATTGTAATCACACATCAAAGTATAGCTTACGCCAAAAAAAGCGTAACTCCCCACGTCATCCCGAGCGCAGCGAGGGATCTCCTGTCGTGTGG
>CAZVEH010000081.1:0-5260 GCA_964625775.1 uncultured Legionella sp.
TGATGCCATTGATTATGTGTTTAAAACAGATCATTTAAAAATCAAATGACTATAATTGAGCGACTTGTTGTTGCAAAGCAATCGTTTGCTGTCGTAACAACGCCATTTGCTGTTGTAAAGCTTTGTCATCTTCAGAGCCCGCATAAGACAACATCGCGCTGGATAAAAGAACTACGCCCATAAATTGTTTCATATCATTCTCCCTGTGTGCCTCTTATGTGCAACATGTGTTGTGTCTGTTGACAAAGCATTTGAGCTAAAAGGTTAAGCAAATTTTTATGTTTAGTTTTATGATTCAAGAAGGGATCTTCTATGCAAAATTACGAGCACAAGACTAGTACTTTACGTGGACTTAGGTTGGGCCGAGATACCACTTTCATCACATCAATCATCAGTGTAAAAGAATAAATCAATAGAAACCAAAACTGGCAGGATTATACGACGCAATTTAGAAGCTGACTAGTCATCTTTTACAAGACTGACGCAAAACCTGGAGAGCAAAACACGTTTTGTTGCTCATGATGGAGTTTTAGTGAACTAAATGACCAAATTAAAACAAAGATTAACGCAGTGATCCAGGGTATGCATCGTTTTGTTTTAGATAAATTCCGTTAGATGTTTTGTTATGGGTAAAAAAAACCCGCCAGAAGGCGGGTTTTCAAATCGGAAGATTTGATTAAGCAACGTTGCCCAACCATTTCAAACCAACGTAAGGACCTTGCAGACCGAAGTTCACGTCTGATGCAGTAGATGCATCGGCGTTTGGACCAGCAATAACACCGAAGTAGTTTACCCACATCCAACCGATATCCAAAGTCAAGTCGCCTTGAGCTGTTGCATAACCGTAGGTCAATCCCAATTTAGCTTCTAATTCAGGAACGACTTGAACAGTGTTCGATGAAGTAGTGACATATGCGCCAGTTGGAACATTTAGAAGAGTAGTGCTTGATTTGTTTGTACCAGCCAACAGTGCCATTGCACCATTTGCGTACATGCCTAAACCATTGCCCCAATCATACGCGAAGTCAGAGCCCAAACGTGGACCAAAACCATTGTATGTAGGATTGTAAGTACGGTTAGTGCTGAAACCAGTCACAGGATTAGCAACGCCGCCGGTAACAGTTTGAACAGTACCTGAAGCATCAATTTCGCCACGACCAGCTAGTCTAGCCCATTCAAAACCACCATGGAATCGAACGCTTTTCATATCACCGAAGTCAACGTGTTGACCCAGTTCAATATTCACAGCATCCCATTGTGGGTTAGCAGATACATAAGTACCTGGGTTGAAGGTTAGAGAATCAATGTAGAAATTAGAGCCTGTACGATAATCAGGAACACCGCCAGTATAAGTAGCACCGCCTAATATTCTGCTGTTACCGTTGTTGATATGGTACCAGTTGACGTTCAAATCATTGCCTGTGCTGAAATGATAAGCACCTTCAATCATGAATCCCCAACCATATTTAGAACCGATATCGTTAGTCACTGAACCAGTAGCTGTAGAAGTAGTTAACGCTTTACGGCCAAGGTTTGAGTTCAGGTACAACGCTTTAGCACCTAAAGCCCAAGCAGTACTTTCGCAAGGAACAGTTACATTCACTGCGCTACAAACAGGACCCATTGTTCCAGCAAATACAGCACTAGAGCTGAATGCAAGAACAGCCACCGCTGTTTTTTTAAGATTTAACATAAAGTTTCTCCACTTTTTTATTATTAATTTCCGTTTTTTTCAGTAAAAGCCATAACTTAGTATCGAGTTCAGCACGCCATCATCGCTCTAATCCGAAAACGTACTTAAAACGATTATCAGCTCTCAATCTGCAATTGTCAACAGCGTTCCATATATTTTTCATATGGAACAGTTGGCATATCGTCACTGTATCGGACCGGAGTACGCTTACTGTCAATTCATAAGTATTATTTAGTTATATTCATGCTGTCAATAGTTTTGATGTTTTCTCTGTTTAACCCAGCGCCTTGTGCGCCATAGCAAGATATCTAAGACTCTGGATCCTGAGTGAGCCTCAGGACGTCTAAATAAAGAGAGGATATAACGATTTTGTACCCTAATGTTATTTTGGCTCACACATGATTTTGGCCCGCCCAGAATGGGTAACAGTCTTCATAAACTAAAAAATCATGTTATCATTTGGTCCATACTTTAAAATGCGCCTAGATAGGGACTCCTGGATACTATAATGCAACATGTAACTATAACACGTCCCGATGATTGGCATGTTCATTTGCGAGATAACGCCCTCTTGCCACATACTGTGAAAGCCACGGCCAAACATTTTGGCCGAGCATTGGTGATGCCTAATTTACAGCCGGCGCTCACTACGGTTTCATCTGTCTTTCAGTATCGGGAAAGAATACTTGCTCATGTCCCCCCAAACTCCTCTTTTCATCCTTATATGACCCTGTATCTCAATGACTCTGTATGTGAAGAGGAATTATCTCTGGCCGCGCAATGCCCTGATATCTTAGGTGCAAAACTTTACCCGGCGGGCGCAACCACACATTCAGAGGAAGGCGTTGATCAGATCACAGATCTCTATCCCTTGTTCGAGATCATGCAATCCTACGATTTGGTGTTGCAAGTACATGGAGAAGTCACCTTTGGAGATATTTTTGAACGAGAGGCGCTATTCATCGAAACCCAGTTACAACCTCTTATCAACAATTTTCCAAAATTGCGCATCGTGCTTGAACACATCTCCAGCAAAGCTGCAGTTGATTTTGTGATGCAAGCACCATCACAGGTGTGTGCCACAGTGACCCCACAACATTTGATGTACCACCGCAATCATCTTTTGGTAGGCGGGATCAAGCCACATTATTATTGTCTCCCTATTTTAAAACATCAAACTGATCAAGTTGCGATCCAACAAGCGGTTCGTTCTGGTCATCCCAAGTTTTTCGCCGGCACGGATAGCGCGCCCCATGTACGATCGCAAAAAGAGAGTGCTTGTGGGTGTGCTGGAATATTTTCTGCGCCATACGCTGTTGCGTTCTATGCGCAAGTTTTTGAATCGCTGGATGCACTGCCTCGATTAAACGATTTTTTAGCACGATTTGGCGCCCAATTTTATCAGGTAGCGCAACAAACGGAGACCATTACCTTGCTCAAACAAAGCCAAATTATTGCAGCCAGTTTGCCTTTTGGACCAGACGAAGTCATTCCTTTGGCCGCTGGCGCGCAACTCAATTGGAGTGTGCATGAGTAAACATCATACCCTGCTCAAGGAAAGGTTTCGTGGTTTTTTACCTGTTGTTATCGATGTGGAAACCGCTGGCGTAGACCCAGAGCGGTCTGCTCTATTAGAAGTTTGTGCTGTACTGATTGAAATGGACGATACCGGCTATTTTAGCCCTGGAGAGTATTTTTTTGAACATGTGATTCCTTTTGAAGGGGGTCAATTGGATCCCAAATCCCTTGAGTTCAATCAAATTGATCCTTTTCAACCCTTACGCTTTGCCGTAGATGAGAAAGCAGCGCTCACCCAATTATTTGCACCCATTAAACAAGCTATCAAACGGCATCATTGTCAACGGGCTGTTTTGGTAGGCCATAACGCTTGGTTTGACTTGTTATTTATGAAGGCAGCCATCCAACGTTCCGGTCTAAGTTCGCCTTTTCATGCATTCACCTGTTTTGATACAGCAACGCTTGCTGGCGTGGTATACGGACAAACCGTCCTGGCAAAAGCAGCACAAGCAGCTGGCATGATGTTTGATGCAGATGAGGCGCATTCGGCCATCTATGATGCACAAAAAACTGCGGAATTATTTTGTATTATGTTGAACACATGGAAATTAATGTGAAAAACCAAATCACACTGGTATGTGATCCTTGTCATTCAGCCCGATAAAAAATTCATTGTTACATCAACAGAGTCCATCAGGAGTTAGGCAAAAGCTCGAGGTCGGGGCAAGTTTTGTTTTTAATGGGGGGTTTAGTTGGACTAAATGACCGAATTAAAAATAAAGCTTAACGAAAAGATCGAACTTTTGCCTAAGTCCTGTCCCTATTGGGACATTGGGCCAATAGGATTGGCCCAATGTTGATACATTATAGATTTTCAGCATGCTCAGCGAGATAGTGTGCAACACCTTCAGGTGATGCCTTCATCCCTGCTTGGCCTTTTGTCCAACCTGCAGGACAAACCTCACCATGTTCTTCATTAAACTGAACCGCATCAATGGTGCGTAATAATTCATCCACATTCCGTCCGATTGGCAGATCATTGACCGTTTGTGAACGAACAACGCCCATTTTGTCAATCACAAAAGCACCGCGAAACGCAACACCAGCAACGGGATGCTCTACACCGTATGCCTGACAAATCCCATGGGTCATGTCCGCTGCCATTGTATATTGCACAGGCCCAATACCACCTTTATCAATCGGTGTATTACGATAAGCGTTATGGGTGAAATGCGAATCAATAGAAACAGCAATCACCTCTACGCCACGACTGTTAAAATCTTGGATACGATGGTTTAAAGCAATCAGCTCAGAAGGGCATACAAACGTAAAATCTAATGGATAGAAGAATACTAATGCGTATTTACCTTTGATATGATCGTGTAAATTAAATTTATCTATGATTTTCCCATCTGCAGCAACTGCAGGTACTGTAAAATCTGGCGCTTTTCGACCCACTAACACACTCATTTTATTCTCCATTGACTGAACGTTTCATTTAAGCGACATCAGCTGCTGCGCGCTGTAACATAGGTTCTAACTCACCCGACGTATACATATCAGCAATGATATCAGACCCACCGACCAACTCTCCTTTGACATATAGCTGAGGAAAAGTAGGCCAATTTGCGTATTGTGGTAATATTTGGCGAATTTCCGGATGAGCAATCACATCCACAGTAGCAAATGCCACACCACACGCTTCAATGCATTGTACCGCACGTGCAGAAAATCCACACAAAGGCTGTTTGGGACTACCTTTCATGTACAACAATATTGCATTTCCTGAGATTTGTTGTTTGATTGTATCCATTGTATCTTGCATATCTTTTTCCACCCATTACCTATTATGTCCAAAATTCAAATTGCAAAATTATGGCGAAATTCAAGCCAGATAGCAACAGAATTTATAAAAAAACAACTGTACGGTACGATTTTTAAAGCCGTCGTTGCGAGGAGCGTAGCGACGAAGCAATCTAGTGACCTTCGTAAGGGCATCTGATTTATTGAAGTAGCTCACTGATTCATTGATAATCCATATTTTTTCCG
>CAZVEH010000082.1:0-4288 GCA_964625775.1 uncultured Legionella sp.
ATTTGATCATTACCTCATCTTTTTTCAAGTGTTTTTTCATTATTTTTATTTTACGAGTACCATACGACAGGAGATCCCTCGCTGCGCTCGGGATGACGTGGGGAGTTACGAAAAAGTATTGGCGCATCATCGTCTTTAAAAAAATCAAGTGACAGTGTATCTGTGAGTTGATGTGGAAACATGAGCTAACTCCATTAAGTTAAAATTCTATTGGGGTGGTCTTTCAAATAGATAACGGTCGCCATCATGATTGAAAGAAAGGTTAATATAAATACGTACTGCAGCATGTTGTTATTTATTAATAAAGAACAGAAAAATAAAATAATCGTACTAAAGAGTCTTCCAAGTATATTAGATAAGGATATAACAGTAGCAATTTGTTGTTTTTCAGTGCCTGCAATCAAAACACTTTTTGTTAGATTTGAAAAAACAGTCATAAATCCATGCGCGCATGAAAATACGGCTATCAATAAAAATAATCGAGTACCCAATGACATTGTCAACGATAGAATAGCTGTTGTTAGGAAATGACACAACACCTATCTGTAGGAACGTCTGGCTCATCATCATTATTCTGACTGCGCAGAGCCGGTGGGCTTATTTCTTGCTGTTGTCTTGGTTTGGCCAAAAAGTGATGTCTTGTTAACAGCTCGCCGGGCTCGCTTTTTTCTTTATGTCTTGAATAAAGTTCATTGCTTAATGTTTCACAAAATGCCTCTAAAGAGGGACGTTTTATGAGTTCAATACACATATCCTCTAGAATTAAACCACCCGATAGATGGAAATAATTGCGTAAGTGGTTGTTTAAAAAATGTCGAGATTTGTCAGGACACTACTGCGGAGTATGCGGGCTATAACGATTACAGGCTGTTCGCTATAGCTGGCTCGACTGTTGTTTGCGGTTGCAATTCAGCGCCGCTTTGTTTTAAGAATTGTATACAAAGTTCTTTGATGTGCGGCTCGCATTTATTTTTCGTCGCAAAATCTAATGCGGTTTGTTGGGTTTGTGGCGATCTATTATTTATGGATGCCCTGTGTGTACCGATTAATAGTTTCAATACTTCAATGTCACTAATAGACGCAGCCTGTCTTAGTGCTCGATTCATATCTTGCAGATCATAAGTGGTGCTTTTTATTCGTAAAAATTGCTTGATTAGGGTATCCAACTTTGAACGGATTAAAGATTCATGTTTAAGAAGGGGAATGATGTTGGGAAGGGTTATAAAAGGCTCCCCGCATGTTTTAATAAATTTAGCGTAACCTTCCAAGAAAGATAAATAACATATTTGTTTCATGAGAAGTGGTTTCGTAGTGGAGTTTTTAGAAAAAAAATGATGATCATGCTCTGAAGCCAACAAAGTTGGAATATCAATGGATAAATGATCTCTGAAAACAAGGCTATTGATGTTTTGTGTTAAGACCTCATCTTGATAAGCATGGTCATCACGAAATGCTGGTTTATTACAGTCTACTATCATCTTATAGGTTGCATTATGTCTTAGTATCGAGCAAAATTCTGCGGTGATTGGGTGGTCTTCGCAATATTGCATTAAGTCATCATGTTCGATGGCAGCTTTAAACACATCCCCATAAACATCGACAATCTGTTGAGACAAAATGTTTGATTCTTCGTTGTCAAGGGGCATCAGGCCGATGGTATGCTCTATATTAGAAAGCATTTGTTCTTGTGTTTTAATTTTTTGCAAGGGCTGTTTCGGGAACATCCATTTGGCACCTGCGACTTTTACTTGTAGCTCGCGTGTCTCAGGGTCAAATATTAAAGTAACAAACGCTCTTCCAGTGACATTATAATTCTCGTTTTGATATGATTTTATGGTTTGGTAGGCAGGTTCAATCACAAAAATGTGTTTTATATGGGGTTGCCCTCTACTTGATTGATATTTATGATGCAGTTGATTCAGCGTCTTCGTGACTTCAACAGCATTTTTTGCATAATACACATCACTTCCGCCTCCAATCGAGCGGTCTGCGATTTTTATAAAAACCCCGTTGGTCATATTGAGTGTGCTGAGATCACCTTTGACCGTTGGGTTGTCATTACTCCAATATAAAATAGCATCTCTATCTGTAGGCGCCATGTGTTTTTGCATCAAGGCATACCACATGATTTTATGCATTTCGATACCCATCAAAGCAATTGGCGTTGCTACGACACTATCTAATTTTTTAGCCCAAAAGTGTGATACATAAGATTGTAATCGACCAGCTTGACTATAGGGCAGCAAAGCTGGTGCTCCAGATTCAGATAAATCGCAGGTATCAATCGATGATTGTTCGGGCGATATGTTGCGTTGTAGAATCGGAAGATGAATTGTTTCGGGTTGCATGGCATCAATAGGTAATTCGCCAAATACAGTTGCTAAGGTGCTATTATTCGCCTCCTGTAAGTCACGTAGGATTGTTGCACTAATTGGAATATCTTTAAAACCATCTTTGCCTGCTCCTAAACCATCGCCAATATCAAAGATTTTTAGCTTACCCTTCTCATCGATTTTGAAATCTAATTTTAAGGCAACAGGTATTTTCATAAATAAAATTCATTGTGTTGTAAAAACAAACATTTTATCATCTGACCGTTTATTTGCAACCTTGACGTAAACTGGTATTCAATTCTTCCTCATTAAAAAAAAACTTGCCTCGACCTCGTGGTTTTGCGTAAGCCCTGATGTTAATGATTTTTAGTAACATCTGTAAAACCATGCGCAGCCACTTCTTGAATATCAGGTGCCAACATTTGCATGTATTGGTGGGTTAATCTAGGAATTTCTTTGGTTGTTCGTGCGTTTAATGTGGCTTTCAATTCAATATAAGCAGAGGTATACAGCATAGATTGATGGTGATTAGCTAGGTTTTGATGGTCTAAGTGCTCTTTAAATAATTGCTTGCTCTTATTTGAGAAGAAACTCAAGTCAGTATGGACCAGTAGTTGCGCAAGATACTGATAGCTGGCAGTTACAACCAAACCATCATCCGGATGCTCTAAATTCTCAATCATATCCTTCACATAGTCTATCTCATGTGTTCGGTCGTTTTTTAGTTTCAGGATGTCAACGTGAATCTTATCCATATTCGTTACATTGATCTTTTTAGCCTCAAGGTGGTTTGGGGCTAAAGTTGCAAGTCCTCTATAAACGATGCCAGCGTCATTTTTATCTAAATCCTGATGTTGGAGTTCTTTAAAATAATCAATGATGTCATCCACACCTGTTGTCCCGTTTTGTTCCCAGCTATTTTGATAGATAAACTGTAGTATGACTAATAGCTTGTGTCTTAGCTCTCCGCGCTCTTTTTTAGCTTGTTTAATAATGTTATGTGTTAAATAGGTAGGATTTTCAAAGGAAATAAAATCATAAAAAAGTATTTTGATGTGGTGATTAACGTGATTCTCCGTGAATAAGGTCCATAGATATTTCATCTGTTCTTCCGATATATACGGAGAATTTTGAAGCATTTGATAAAAACTTGCAGCATCTAAATTTTTTAAGGTATTTTCGTTGATTGAGCTGATAGAATCTTCTATGGTGCTCCGGTGTGTCAATGGATCCTGATGAATAGATTGTTGCGGCATGAGTAAATCTGAATCAACCGGGAAATAATGATAAACAGCCAAGGGCGTTGTCCATATAGTGTCGTAAGTGGGTAAGCTATAACCCTTGTTAAACGCATAAGCATAATTTACTAAGGTATCGCATCGAAATTGGCCACATGATATGGGCTTGTTGTTGTGAGCCAGTTTACCTTCTCGCCATCTCCAAGTGATGGTGTACTCGGGACAAGCGTAGTATTGCCTCACTATTCTGTTAGCTACAGTAAAGGACTCTACAGATTGAGGCGACAGTAAGCCTCCTTTGCTTCCCCAGAATTTTGATCGTGACTTAAAATCATCGATAGTATTCTCTTGAATATGCGGCATCGAGTTCATCGCTTCAAGAACAACGGTGGGTCTCATTCTATAATCAGGTGCACTTGCAATCCCTACATGACCCAATGGGCCAGCGCCTGATAAATCGCGAGCGACCAGATCACCAACAAAGGCCGGAGTGCTCGCATAGATTGGGCTTATGGTTGCCGTGAAACCTATTGTATAGAGCAGTTTGAGTTTCATTTGTTTCTTCCATGTTGATCAACCTTTATCATCTTCTATTGTTTACAAGGATGATTCAATCCCAAATGACCCTAGACGTAGACTCAGCTTTTCAATAAGTCCTGTTTGTATAGTCATTTGATTTTTAAATGATCTGTTTTAAACACATAATCAATGGCATCA
>CAZVEH010000083.1:0-4257 GCA_964625775.1 uncultured Legionella sp.
CCTAATATACTAAATTTGAGACTTACAATCCCTCGCTGCGCTCGGGATGACGTGGAGAGTTACCAAAACTTTCCTCAACTTCGGGGAGTTACGTTCCCCAGTTTTATGTGGAGCGGTGATGTCTTCTTTTGGGGAAGACGTCGCACATTTTTGAGGGTTAGCGCATTATTATTGAGAAATGCTCGCCAAAAGCCTACTAACTTATTACAATACCTTAAATGATTTTTAAGGCTATAACTCTGGCCATGGTCAAACAATTTGAAAGAAAACCCACAAAATCACAACAGAGCCAAGGCTTAAACGCAGTCTGGTTGTGTTTTGTGACGTTTGTATTTGGCTATTTAGCGGCCTCCTGGTGTGATGTGAATCAACTGAGTCATTGGGTGAGCGCGCATATGCAAAGCAAACCCGTGGTTGAAAACACACCCAATTTTCAGGCAAGTGCTCCAAAAGTTACCCATCCCAAGCTAGAGTTTTATACTTTATTGGCGAATGAATCCTTGTCGCGACCCAATGTAGCGGTCAAAACGCCCACTGCAGTGACAACTGTTGATACACAGTACAAAGACGTCGCGATAAAATCTTCTCCTGTCGACACACAGTACAAAGAAAAACCAGTTCAAACGGCTCAAGTCTCAACAGCGTCACTGCCCATGGAGTTGGCTGTGACCCAGCCTGTGCCTGAGCGTGTGTCCAGCCAACCTACTGCACCGAAAACAGTGATGCCGAAAACCTCTGGGGCTTACTCTATTCAAGTCGGATCATTTCGTGCATTGACCGAAGCGCAGCGCATGAAAGCTAAATTAATTATGAAGGGATTTGGCGTAGATATTGTGACGGTCAATCAACAAGCAACCTATTGGTACCGGGTGATGATTGGACCTTTTGCATCGTTGTCTCAAGCACAACAAGCGCAATTAGCGTTTTCTCGGCAAGAACACATCACCGGAATGATTCGTAAACTGGATGTATAAGCCGTACTCAGGACAATAATGACTCAAACATTTTATTTTCCTATCTCAGGGGTATTTGGCACATGCTGTAAAGGGAATTTGGAATGCTTATTGAATGATGACACAAAACCCGCTTTTTTTACGTTTGAAAGCATAGATGTTTCTTCAAATTATCAACAATTAATCATTCAAATCACTGATGATGTCGCGTCTAAAGAAGACGTTGAGCGTTATATTCAGCACACATTAAACGGCACCAATTATGCATTGGTCAATACATCATCGCGTAAGTATTGGTTGAGAGGTTTAATGGGGCTGGGGGTAGGGGGGATAATATTGTGCTTATCCTTTATCCAACCTTATGTGGTTTCTTTAAAAATACTAACCGCCATTTTGAGTATTCCTTTGACTTGTTTATTAGGCCTGGAGTCTTTTCGCGAGGCGGAGATCGAACTACGCCGTAGAACGTTGGCCATGGACAGTTTGTTTATGATCAGCACAGTGACAGCCATTGTGATGTCGTGCGCTGCTTTTTTTATCCCTGGTTTGCCCATGATGTTTGAAACGGGTTTATTGCTTTTTGGGTTTCGTTATTTAGGCATTGCGCTGAAGCAGTCGATTTTTGAAAAAACAACTTCTCCAGCCCAATACGAGCGTTTGATTGCGCAAAAAAAAGCAAAAAAACTCATTGGCAATCAGCAGGAAGAGGTTTTAATTGATCAGCTTTTGCCTGGGGATATGATACACCTTGAGTCGGAGATGCTGGTACCTTTAGATGGCTGGCTCGTTCCGGATGGTGATGATCATTGGATGGATGTATCGCGACAAGAAGGCTCATTTACCCCGAAAAAGTTTGCCCGCAATGCCCCGGTGTTGGCAGGGATGGTGAATAAAACCCCTTGCAAGATGCAAGTGGGCCTTGGGCATACCTTAAAATATTTCTCCAAAAAACCGATTGAGCCCTGTCCGCAAGGCGAAATTTGGGTTTACCCCCATAAATACGGTATTCATATTAAAAGCCACTCTGATCGCACCCAAGATCAGGTGCGCTTTGTGTTGTCCCCCAAAGATTTGATAGATGATCATGGCAATGAGCATGAACAAGACATTTTAGATTTTCTGCGTGTGTCTGCAACTGGTACCAGCAATGAACATATAAAGAGCCATCTTTCTCAGTCAGCGCGAGATCAATTATCTCGTGCCATGGTGCAATATGCTGCGCAATACGGCTTACAAAAAACAGCTTCTTTTTTACAACGGTTGGATCAGGGTTTAGACGCCTCATCCTCGGAGTCGCTGCCCTATGCAGCAGAAACCACATTGATATCACGATTCTTTGTACCGACCGTGTTGGGTATTGCTTTGATATCGGGCATCATAGCAGGATGTTTTTTTTCTCCCCTAATTGCCGTGCGTTGTGTGATGGCTATTTTGGTGTCTGCCTGTCCTTGTGCATTGGGATTTATTACACCTTTGGTGATGCATTTTACCAAAGAAAGGGCTAAAACAATGGGTATTGTCTTTGGTCAGGAGGATGCGATTCAACGATTTGCTGAGGTGGATATCGTGGCTTTAGATATTCATGGTACAGCGACGCAAGGCCTACCCAAACTGAATATCACCATCTTGGATGCGCAACAAAAAAAATCGATTGAGACCAAGTTGGCGTTGATAGAACAGCATTCAACTCATTATTTGGGGAAAGCCATTTATGAGAAAGTAAAAGGTAATCGTTTATTACAAGACCTGACGTTGCTCGATTTAGACAAAGATTTGGAGGTGCAGCAAGGCGGCATCGTGGCCCGAATTGAAGGTTGTGAGTATTTTTTGGGTAATCATCGGTTTTTAGGGCGCCACGGTATTAGATTGCCTGAGGATCGACCTGGTATGACGTATTTTATAGCAAAGGCAGAGGGTGGATATCGCAATTTAGCCGTTATTGAGATGCATGATGAGTTAAGGCGCGATACCAATGAGGCTGTTTTACAGCTCAAACAACGAGGGTATCAAGTGCACTTGATATCAGGCGCGGATAACGCCACTGCAGCAACATATGGTGAAAAAATACAGGGCATTACCAAAATTTATGCCAATTGTTTCCCAATCGATACTTTGGGCCAAAAGGGCAAAGACAGTTGGATCAAAGAATGGCAAGCAGCGGGACACCGGGTGTTGATGGTGGGTGATGGCGTCAATGATGCACCGGCATTTAAAGTAGCTTATGCCAGCATAGTGATGCAGCATGTTGCGAGTGATGAAGGCATCAACTATCAAGCCAAAGCGAGGATTTTTAACCATAAAATGATGTCGGTGGTACACGCATTAGATTTGGCTCAACAGAGTTTGTGGACCATAAAACTAAATCTTTTTTTCAGTTTGATTTACAACGTTATGGCTGTGATGCTGACCAATATGCTGTTACTTGCCTGTGGCATCATGATGCATCCTGCTTTTTGTGCGGCGTTGATGATGCTTCAAACGGGATTTATTATACTCACTGCGTATCGTTTGATGCACCATGTTTTACCTCTGGCTAAAGCACCAGGACGTGTAGGCCTATTTGGCACAGGAGTAGCCCAGGCTCGCACCGCATCTGAAACTAGCGTTCCAGTCTTATCTGAATCACCCCAGCATTTTTGACGGCAAAAGGTTTCGTAACGCTCAAGGTCAAATGTTCAATGCCATATTGTGCCTGAATCATTCCTATCACTTGTTCTGCAGCAGTTTCTAGCAATTGAAAAGAGCGTGACGACACAAACTCTGTGATCTGTTGGCATAATTGAGCATAATCAATGGTGTTGGCCAAATTGTCTTGGCATCGACTGAGATCAAGCGGGATGCTGAGGTCAAAAATGAGTGTTTGTTTGATGCGTTGCTCCCACGCGTAAACGCCAATTTGGGTGGCAATTTTCAGATCCGCAATATGCAGTGTATCGATGATATTTCTCCTATAAAATCCTCAGGACTTACGCAAAACCTCGATCTCTTCGTTAAGTTTTATTTTTAATTCGGTCATTTAGTCCACCTAAACTCCCTCATTAAAAACAAAACTTGCCTCGACCTCGAGATTTTGCGTAAGTCCTGATCCTTAGCCCTCGATCTCTTCGTTAAGTTTTATTTTTAATTCGGTCATTTAGTCCACCTAAACTCCCTCATTAAAAACAAAACTTGCCTCGACCTCGAGATTTTGCGTAAGTCCTGATCCTTAAACCTCGATCTCTTCGTTAAGTTTTGTTTTTAATTCGGTCGTTTAGTCCACCTAAACTCCCTCATTAAAAACAAAACTTGCCTCGACCTCGAGGTT
>CAZVEH010000084.1:0-3674 GCA_964625775.1 uncultured Legionella sp.
ATAAAAACGGTATTATATCCCATAAATCAGTCATTTAAAAATCAAATGACTATATTTTTTAGCATTCTTGTAGAATCGTGCCAATTAGGATGATTTCAAGGATTGAATCGTGTGATAACAAGGATAATTACAGTGCGAACCCAATTATATTGCATTTATTCTGTTTGTTGAACAGACCGTATGGTCACTGTTAAAAGAGCATAAAACAAAAAAGCTTTATACCAATGTGGAGTTTGCAGCGGCGACAACCTGACATGTGATTGGGCTGCCGAAAGATATTTTTTCTGCTACGTTCAAATGTGGTCAAAACCTAGTGAGTTCATCGAAGAAGCTATTGGAAGTTTTAGCTCACTGAGTATGAGTTCAAGCGATGAGTCGGTGTAACCCCGGGTTACATCTTTATCCAGGGTGAGATCACGTCTGAATGAATATGAGTCTAATCTTCGTCTTTGCGAACGAAGTGAAGCAATCCAGATAGATTCTCCATTGAAATACCGATCTGGATTGCTTCGCTATCGCTCGCAAAGACGATGTATGGCTTTAAGTGATACAAACTAATTCACTCATGCGGTTACCCTGCATCTTTGTCTTAGCAAGATCATGCGGCTACTGGTGCTGTAGTAGGAGCAGCAGCAGTAGTGTTCTCAGCCGCTGGTGAAGGTTTGTTCGCGGTGTCAAAGAGTTTATACCCACCACCTATCATGGCAACACCATGGATTGCCCCAAGAATGGCTGTTGCGGTTTCGGCGCTTACTCCGACTACAGCGCACGTATTGCTGAAAGCCGCAATACTGGATGATGCACTCATGCCCAGTAACCCGCCAATATTACCTACCATGTGATTCATTAATGCGGTCAGCATAGGCGTACCTATGGTGCTTGTGGCAAGCATGATTAAATAAATGATGCTTACCAGGCCTGTCAGCATAATAGCTATGCCTGCTACGCGTAGTGCTACAGATATATAATAACTGGAGTCCCGTGTTTGGAGTGTTTGTTGGCGGACATGGGTGCTAGAAGATGGTGGTGTGTTGGGGCGCGGTGCATCCTGGATGCTTCTGACTTCAGTGAATCCTACTTTTTCCTTCTTCTTAGAAGATCTACCAGATGCGGGTGGAAGATCACCCGTCTTATGCGAGGCGCTTTCACCTTCTTCTGTAATTTCAGAGAGAGGATGACCGGAGAAAGACTGACGCCTTCTTGAGTTTGGTCCTCGAACAAGTGGGTTATTCGACCTTACTTTGGATTTAGATGCGCTACTTTCTATAGGCGTCATGTTTGTAACACTTGCTAGAAATTGGTCTGCTAATTCATCGAAGCCTTTAGCATGCATGGCTGACACCTCAACATATTTTCCGTTGTTATTTCTAGCGTAAGCTTGTACTTGCAAATATATGTCAGATGTGCGCTTTGAATCGTCTGCTTTATTACCGATGAAAAAGACTTTAGCGGTTTCTTTGTATGTGGGATAGCAGCGCATTACATTGGTCATATGCGTGTCAAGAGTCTGCTTCCAAGCCTGATCATTGACATCAAATACGATACAAATGATGTGAGAGTTTTGTAATTTTGAGGTTATTTGATCTTGGTCGAGTTGGTAGTCTGCACTAAGATCCCAACAGTTAAATCTGTGTATGCCTAATGTTATTTCTTTGACATCTGCACCGATTGTAGGCTCATAGTCATGCTCATGAGCTACGCTGCGTAATTGATTTAAGATTTGGGTCTTTCCGACTTGTTTACTACCCAAAAGAACGATTTGATACTTTGACATATTTGCCTCTGATATTTGTGACTGACAATTTTAGGCTACACGTTAATCATTTTTCTTCTTATAATCAAGCATTTTGATGAAAATTATTATTGGTTTGTGATATAATTGGGCTTCATTTTTTCTTCGGTGGTTAATTAATGTTCTTGCAAGGATTATCTGAATCTAGTGTTTATATACCGAAGCGTCTTGAATGAACGGAACCTATATTGTTTTTCATCGATCAATGTTTTTTATTGTTTATAAAAACATATCGCACGATAACATGTTTTAATGGATTAATAATTTTTGATTCACTTAAAGTAATGGCAAATATTATCATAGGAATACTAAACATGAGTTCACCTCAAATAATACCCGGCAGTATACATGACGGCCAATCTACAGAGTGTAGTTTTGTTACAGAAAGTGATGTGAGTGTCTTCGACATGCCTATGGTAGCATGCCAAGAAGGTATCGATTATCAACAAGCAGAACAGCATAAAGATGCTATTAAATCCTTTTCAAATGCATTAGAACGATATCGCCTTATTTTGGTTGAGGACGACAATGAAGACGTACAAAAAGTCGCTCGTATAGGAGTCGCAAGAGTATTGAATTGTTTGGGCATAAGCTATCGTGCTGAAGGTGAGGAGTCAAAGGCGAGGGGTTGTTTTCGCAACGCATTAGCTGAATATGATGGTGTGGACAAAACAGTCGAAGACGAAGATGTTGCAGAAAGACAATATCATTTGGGTTTGGATTACGAAGCTACGAACAATCTTGAAGCAGCGCAAAGCCATTATACACAAGCATTAGTCTTATTTCGCGACATAGATACTCGTACCCCTTGCAAACCTCAGATTGCTATGACCCTACAACGGCTAGGTTTGGTATACGAAGCGCAAAGCAAGTTGTCTGATGCGAGAACGTGTTTTTCGCAGGCATTGGGGCTTTATCGAGATAATATTTTTCCTGAACAGCTGAATCATCCTCACCTAAGAGACGCAAAAAACTCATATGAACGTATCAATCGTACCCTCGAAGAGGCCAAGTCTTTGGCACAAAGTCAGAGTGTGACAGTAGCCGTGCCTGTGCAAAACCCTACAGCGGTAGCCAGCCGGCCTGCTAGTCCAAGTTGCTGTGGTTTTTTTGGTGCTGGTAAAGCGCAACAGATTGAAAGCCCTGTGGCTAATCCCATGAGCGCTAATGGTACGTATCAACCGCCAATAATGCGTTAATAAACTTTTTTGCGAGAACGTGGCTGTTATCAGACCACGTTCCGTTTAGCCCATATCATTCTATTATCGTGGTCCGCAGTGTCTTCATCGTAATACGTGTATAAATCTTTAACAGACGCCTTCTTGATGACCAGGGATTCTTTCAGTGTACCTTCGGCCAATAAGTTAAATTCACCTGCTTGTTCTGGAGAATGATGCAGCAGGGGGGTGTTGACCTCGTATAGGATCGTCACATGTATAGTTTTTTGACCATATATATGGGGTTGGCTGTTAAAAAACCCAAAGGTTGTTCCTGGAGAATGCAAGGTGGGTTGTGGGTTGGCTTCTGCCATGGTTTTCACAATATTAGGATCGGTCGATAAATAAACACTCTCTCTATCATTGAAATAATTGAGCACCAAGGTCTCATTGAGTTCGCTGGCTACAACCCGCTGTTGTGCGCGATCGTAACATGTGGCGACAGAACACTGAATTGCTGCATAAAATGTCATAAGATAACCCCTTTAAAAGGATGGTCTGACCTCTTATTCCATTATTTTTGTGTTATTCCGTTATTGTGAGGTTGGATGATGGTGTAAATGTGTATTATACGCCATAGTGCTGATTTTTTCAACAAATATAACGGGATCTGTAACTCCCCACGTCATCCCGAGCGCAGCGAGGGATCTCCTGTCGTATGGTAC
>CAZVEH010000085.1:0-3561 GCA_964625775.1 uncultured Legionella sp.
AGTACCACACGACAGGAGATCCCTCGATGCGCTCGGGATGACGTGGGGAGTTACCGAAAAACATATAATTGGGTTATTTTTAATCAAAAAGCTAAAGTTTAGATCAAATCATCCGATATATAAGCAAACAGAGGAGGATTTGATCATGAAAACGTCTTTGATTATGGTATCATCTGTAGGCCTGATGTTGACTGCATGTTCTAGTATGAATGGCGGTAATGCCATTCCTATTATCGATGATGCGGGACATACCCATTATACAATGAATATGGATTCAGACCAAAAGGGTGCCTATTATTTTCCAGAAACGCGTCCGGCTACCGGTCGAAAAGTATTTATTTTTGACCCTAAGGCTACTGCTTGGGCAGCTTATGATGCGCAAGGCCACCGTGTGGAGACAGGGAGTGCGTCAGGAGGTAAAGATTATTGCGAGGATATTGGCCGGTCTTGTCGCACGGTGACAGGTACCTTCCATGTGTATTCGAAAAAAGGCGAAGATTGTACCTCTAGTATCTATCCCATAGAAACCAACGGTGGAGCTAGAATGCCTTATTGTATGCATTTCAATGGCGGTTATTCGATTCATGCTGCGTATGACGTCCCCAATTATAATGCCAGCCATGGTTGTATTCGAGTATTACCTGCTGCAGCAAAATGGTTGAATGAAGATTTTATCGATGTGGGTACAACGGTCATTGTAAAACCTTACTAACCATATCCCCAAGCACCTATGAACTATAGGTGCTTTGATCTACACATCGTTAGCCTTTACAATCTGCAAGGTTTACTTAAGCCCCCCTGCAATCTTTAAATTATGTACTATGATCAGATATAGGCAGGATAATCTATGTGATCAAGGACTAATCATGAGCCAATTTAAATCCGTTAAAGAACCGTTTGATCTTGCAAAAATTCAAGAGCAAGCACAACAATCTATTCAGGAAGGTGCTGTTACCCAAGACTATGCGTTAGATGTGAGCGAAGCGATTCGGCTTTTGAATGATGCTTTGGCAACAGAAATCATGTGTGTTCTGCGTTATCGCCACCATCAAATCATAGCCAAAGGCATCAATCGACCTCAAGTAGCTGCCGAGTTTTTAGAGCATGCTTTAGATGAAGAGCGACATATGATGATGATTGCCGAACGCATCAATCAATTGGGCGGCGATCCCGACTTCAATCCTAGTACCATTGCTGGACGCACTGCGACGGAATATGGATCAGGTCAAGATTTACTCAAACTCATCAAAGAAGACTTGATCGCAGAGCGTATTGCTATCATGGTCTATCGGCACTTGATCGAATGGTTTGGTTTGCACGACAGCACCACCCGACGTATGTTAGAAGACATTTTAAAAGACGAAGAAGATCATGCGGATGAGTTATCTGATTTGTTGTCAGTGGTTTAGCGTGGTTCCCTTGATGAGTTTTGTCTCATCAGGGGGCTTCTACTAATGCTTGTTACGAGAAGGGTCGGGCGTATATAAAGGATCCTCAGCAGGATCCAGTCTATCGCGTTTTAGCTGAATGTTTGTGCGTTTATAGGCTCGTGAAAGTCCAATGGTGTCTTGTTTCTTCATAAAATTACATTGTGGGTGCATATCAAAGTATTCGCGAGGGTTTGTGGTGGTCGCAATGCGATGAGAGAAGGTTTGTCTGTGCTCGATTAACTCCAGACGTGTTTGATTCAATGCCTCAATCTCAGCATGAATGGCGGTTATTTCTGTTTGTGCATCCATGATATGGATTGAATTTTGCGTTATTTTTGTTTTCATGGTTCTGACGAGTGCTTCACCTTTCAAAACCTCTCGTTCAAATCGCTCTTTTTCTTCTTCAGGGATCAATGGGCGTTGAGCCGCGGTATTGACATGAAACGTATCAATTTTATGTTGTAATGCTTGATTTTGAGATTGTAGTGTTTCTTTTATTGCCATTTGTTCGTAGATTTTTTCACCTTTTTGATTCATGCGCTCTACAATTTTATTGTGTTTTTGATTAAGTTTTTGGAATGTTTGGTAATTATTAGAAGAGGTAAACCCAGCAAACACCCATGAGTTTTCTGCGGACTCATGGGCTAGTAATGTTGTGTATAAATGCGGATGATCTGTTGTGACTTGATTGGTGAAGCTATTGATCGGGATAATATACCCCTTTTGCTGAAGGTATCCGGCTGTTTCTGCTGCAAACCCTTCATAGTTTTGATGGACAAATCCTACCTCACATCCCAATAAGTCAATAGCTTTAATATTCTTTAAAAAGCCCGGAGAAAGCGTTTCATGGGTATCAATGATTCGCATCAGATGGTTTGCAAATTTTTTTGCGCTCATACCACCGTACCGATTGTCTTCTGTATGACCTATAATGGTTATTCTTTTGATGGGTTGTTCTTGCAAATGAGAAAAATGATAATCGTTATCGACTATTTTTTCTAAGCGCATCGCACTTTCCTTGGGATATAATGCTTTGAGATCCCGCGTGGCTCGAATTGTGGCATCATCTGTTGATAAAGCAATAATCATTTTGCTCATCCTTAATCAGGATAGATAGACTTATGTGTTAAATTATAGACCAATATGTGGGAGGTGTTGACAAGATGAGAAAAATCATCCAAATTCAGCTATACTTTGTATATGACCGTATGATTTGAAGCGAGCGTATTATGATCATTCAATTGTCTGATTCAGCGATCAACAAGCAAGCCGTAAAAGCGTTGATATCAGAACAACCGCAACAGGTTTTAAAAGGCATTGTGCCGTGTGCTGTGGATGCAGACGATAAGATATTAACGATTATGAATTTAGATGCGAATGGCCGAGAGCAGCGTTTCCTTGCCCCGCAGATATTGGCTCAAAAACTGGTGCACTTAGGCCTTTTAGCTCATGTAGAAAAAATACAATTGTTGATTTCAGATATTGATCCCGAGGCGCCCATGTTGGGCTATGCGACGAAATTAAGTCAAACAATCATACAACTTTTACCAGACTCGGCGATCACGGTTTGTGTGCCGGCTGATCTGACGGATTGTATCTTGATAAAGCCACCTGAGGATGCCGAAAAAAACTGGACTCTATATTCGCTGCCCAGTCATGAATTACAAGCACTAGAGCTTCCCGCAAAAGTCGGGCTTCTCCAGGGTAATTTCGAATTCTATCGCTCTAAAATGCCTCACATCGCATACGAGGGGTCTATTGACATCAAATTACAGGAGATAGGCTCTCAAATAGATCCAGATACCGTTCGTCAAACGTTTGGAATATAAATTTGCTAGGACACGAGTAAAGCGCATGTGCATTAACGAACACATTAGGGCGTGTTTACAATTCATCCCCGACGTCTACGTGCCGCGGCATGTCCGCGGCATCCAGACGATCTAAGTCAACGACAAATATCCTCATACAGATCACGCCAATCTGGGTTTAGGGACTCAATTAAATTTAACTTCCACTGACGGCACCAATTTTTGAACCGTTTTTCTCGTCGAGCAGCCTCAATATATGTCGCATGGATTGTAACTCCCCACGTCATCCCGAGCGCAGCGAGGGATTGTAAGTCTCAAATTTA
>CAZVEH010000086.1:0-3238 GCA_964625775.1 uncultured Legionella sp.
ACTGAGTAGCTCCGACTTTCCAGAGCCCCTCCCCGCCATCCACATGCCAGCTTTTTTCTAATTTCATCAAACTCGAAGCATAGGTGCGTCTTTTGAATCAAAGAATCAGTAAAGTTGTTTAATAACCGTAAGTAGGTTTGCAACAGACTTTGAGCAAGATCCAACTCTACAAGATCTGTTCGGCAGTGAAACTCTAAACTGATTGTTTCAGAAAAATTTACATACAAAGATATGGGAAGCTCATTGCATTCAGCGTGGTATCTGTCTAAGATATTTAAATGATCGTTGGTAGAGGAATAAACAGGCAGATTCTCAAAAACAAACAAAGAATCAAATAGTTTATCAAAACCGGCCAGTTTATTAATACTTGCCAAAGAAATATGCGTGTTTTGTTCACTTGCAATCAATTGTTTCATCACCGCCCGCGCTAAATCTAACACTAAACTATCAGCATTGATTTGTATGCGCACTGGTACGGTTGCAATGAGTAGTCCAATCAAGTTATCTACGCCTTCAATTTGAGTTGATCTACCGCTAACAACCACTCCAAAACAAACATCGTCCATTTGAACATAATGTCCTACGGCTAACGCCCACAATGATTGCATAAGCGCGTTGACAGTCACAGCATGAATCGAGGCTTGCTTGCAAATTTTTTTCGCTACTTCTTGATCTAAAACAACTGATTGGCGTTGATAAGATGCTTTTGACGATTGGTCTGTTGTTGATATTGGTGTAAATAATTTTCCCAACAAGGTCGGTGTAGAAAAATCTGAAAAAAGATTTCGCCAATAGATCTCACCTAAAGATTTTGATTTTTTTAATAAATGATTCACGTAATTTTTAAAAGGTATAATTGGGTGAAATGGATCATATTCAGTTACAAATTTCGACAGCTTAGAATAACGATCAATCCATTCCATAAAAAGTAGATCTGCGGACCAACCGTCTAAAATAATATGATGAAAAAACCATAAACAGGTATACTTGCTCCCCTGACCCCAACGAACCAAATGCATTTGCCATAAAGGTGCTTTGTTAAGTTCAAATCCCTTTGTAGTACACTCCGTAATCAATGCTTGAAGAAATAATGTTTGTTCTTCCGAAATAACACTTAAACATTCGTGATCTATCCAAGTATACTGAATAGTCTTTAGTACGCATTGCGTTGTTTTTTTTACTTTTTCCCACAAAAAAACTGTTCTTAAAACATCATACTGATTCACCATTTGATCCCAAGCAACCTTAAATAATTCAGCCCTGAAATCTTTATCCTCAAAAGTGAAATAATTTACCATCAAATAATCGGCGGGATGATCTGTATATTGGCTAGAAAAAAGAATCGCTTCTTGCAATGGGGTAAGGCCATATGCGTCAATAATGTTTTTTTTCATTCATAGCTCTCAAGTAGTGCTTCTAAGGCATCATAGTTTTCTTCAATACTCAAACTAAAATCATTTGGTCTCTCTTTAAAACAAACAACAAAGCTATGTACATACTCTAAAAATTTATCTTGAAAACAACTGATGCTATTGTCAGAGCATACTGATTCATCGAATACACCATGAATATGAATCTCTTCAGAAACAATAGAACCAGAAAGATCAATAATATATGGGGTATTATTCAAAGAACTGCTTTGTTTCCCTGCATATCCTAAGATAGGAATAAAATCTCCGTAACTCTCTGCTTCCATAATGCCAAAGTAGTTAAAACTAAAAGGTATTTTCAAACTATATTTTTTTAGGTCTAAACAATCACCGTAGTATCTTAATATGTTGAATCCAACACCCTCGTTTGGAATATCATCCAATTCTTCTAGTACAGAACTATAGATGGCACTTATTACATCTGTGTCGTGTTGTTGATGAAAAAAATCAATCACTACAGGATAAAGAGCCGTCATCCAACCAATTGTTCTATCGACCTCAAAAGCAGCGCGACCGTGATGTTCAATCGCTACTGCGAAATTTTTCAAGCTAAAAACTGTCATGCAGGCATAAGCAATGCCACTTAAAAGCACTGGCATTATCGTAAACTTAGTGTCCTTTTGTACCATCAATAAGAGCTCTTTTGTTACATCACGAGATATAATGAAATTAGATTCCGTGCTCTTAGGAGTTGATTCGACTTTTTTAATCAGTTTAAAACAATCATATGCTTGTTTTGCTTTTTGAGACCAATAACTCATTTCAGAATCATAATAACCACTTGTCTTTAAATTATGCTGTAGCTGCACCCATGAATGGTAAGAAATAGATGCGATCCCTAGTTCTGCAGGTCGTTGTTGCTCAAGACTATGATATGCGCTGACTAAGTCAGCTATTAAAATCTGCCATGATACATAATCAATTAAGAGATGATGCGCAACTAAATGTAAATAAACGATAGATGATGGCAAATAAATTAACGTTACCGCAATAAGCGGGCCGTCATAAATATTAAGTGTCGTATGGATATCATCTAAAGTATCGTATAGATCATGAGAGTCCAAATATATTTCTTTATAATGATAGAATGAGTCTCTTTCCATTTCTAAAAATGGCCTTATTGAAGCGGCGCATCCTTTTTTAAAAATTAGACGTAGAGATTCATGTCTTTTTACGGTCACATTCATTGCATCTTGCAGCACACGGGGGTTTATCGTTGTTGGAACCCGCAACACAATACTCTGGTTAAAATGATTTTCCTCCTTAAAATCAAGATCAAAAAACCAATGTTGCATTGGCGTTAAATCAATTTCCCCAAAAAACTCTTCCATCGAAGATGCTTGACTCAGAATAGTAACTTTACTAAGTTTTCGAATAGTCGGGTATTGGTAAATATTGGCTATACTTAGCAACAAATTCTGTTCTTTGGCCTTTGCAACTACCCGAATTACACTGATTGAATCAGCACCCAATTTAAAGAAATTATCATCCAAATCGCTCATTGTGCCATTCAATATAACATTCCAAATATCCCACAAAGCTTTTTCAATCTGAGTGAGTTTTTCTGTTGAACAAGCAGAAGAAATTGTTTTTTTGTTTGGCGCAGGTAATTTTGTACGATCTACTTTACCATTCAAAGATAATGGCAACTTATCCAGAATGACGTAATGATGAAGTAACATGTAGTGCGGCAATTTTTTCTTGAGAAAATCATTCAAATTATCAAGAAAATGATCATCTGATAAAATAAACTTATCTTCAAACACCAAATAAGCGACAAGCTGTTTAAGATCACCCTGTTTGGTGAC
>CAZVEH010000087.1:0-3165 GCA_964625775.1 uncultured Legionella sp.
AGTACCACACGACAGGAGATCCCTCGCTGCGCTCGGGATGACGTGGGGAGTTACTTGGTCCTGTCGTAAATGCTGCGCCGATATCAAGTATAAGGTGCTATTCATAAACCAGCGCAAAAGGTTCATCATCGCTGCCCTCAATGGGCGAAAGTAATTTAACACGAACCATTGCCGCTATGGTTTTGGTATCTTCTGAGCACCGTAGGTCGCCTCTGTGTTTCTTACAATTTGCGATTTGATGCACCGAATCTATTGGACTATCATCTTTACTTAGAAGTTGATGCGTATTTGCGTCATACAATTCTAGAGACACATGACTTAAACGCCATTCGGTGTTGTTGGGGTTAAACCCAACGCGACGCTCATGCACCAAGGTGACCTTGCCCCCAACTGGCAGTGATATCTTGTATTCTTGCACGGGTCTATTGGCGCTCAGGCTATCTTCAACAAGGTGCGAGCGCTGATCGAAGGCTTTTTGCATATTCATGTAGCCCCAACCATACGTTGTATTCCATTCAGAGCCCATTACTGAGGTATGACCACCGTGATAAGGATGTGAGGGATCGTCAGGCCCCGCAACGCCGGAGTCTGTCCATGCATCAGCACTATTGATCAATAAGGCTTTGGCTGCTATGGGGCTTGTAATGCCGGCATCCTGTAATAATAAGATGGCGCCACCCACATGAGGTGCTGCTGCGCTGGTACCGCCCATGAGACGATAGCCATCATGAAAATCCATGCTGGTTTTATAGGTAAATGGATATATTGTATCATCGGGTGCACACGTACGTGTATCATTGCCTGGCGCAGTTATATCAGGTTTTCGCCGACCATGTAAGGTAGGCCCGCGACTACTGGTGTAACGAATCGCGTGTTTAGTGCGATCAGCTGTTTGGTAAGGTTGCTCGGTTTCAATCACAGTAGGGTTCATGTTAGCAACGGTTAATGCGTTGTAATTATCTGCTGGAGAGGTAAGGGTGGATTGATAGGAGGATGCTGGAAATCCTTTATTTCCTGCCGATTTTACCAAAAGTATTTTCTCGTGATTCACAACATAGTCTACTATTTTTGCCAGACCGCTCCAATCTGTGCACAAAGGACAGCTCAACCTACCATGGCCAAAACTATAATTGATCACAGTGGGTTTTACCGAAACCTGCGTTAACATCCAGTCAAGTGAGTATGCCAGTGAAAGTTTATTTTCTTCGGCCTTGTCAACATCACCGTCATCGTCGCCGTCATCGTCCATGGAAAAAGCGGATACAATGGTTGAGGCGCCATAGGCGATTCCAATATCAGAGGGAAAAGCGCCGCTGCCTATTCCTGCATAAATACAAGCCACGCCGGTACCATGGGCCTCACGCACGCCATTTTTATGTTTTGCATAGTTAGGATCGGCATCATTTAATAGAATGGTTTTACCAGCTAATCCGGGATGTTCAATGGCAATTCCTGTGTCAATGATGCCCACCACGCCTGAATGACCTGTGTATCCTGCCTGCCACCAGTTATTCACTTCGGTATAAGTTGAAGAAGGTTTTAACATCAAGGCTTCGGCACTGGTTTCTGATTCTTCCGTTCCTGGTTTGTTCAAAGAAATTTGGGCTACAGCATCGTCATGCGCGATCATGTTTAATAGGGTATTATTAGATGGGATGGTTGCAATTACTGCAGGCATAAAGTGCAATGCTCGCGCTTTTATCGCTGGCAGAGACTCGAGATGATGCATTAATACAGGGATGTGCTGTTGAGATTTTGCAAAAATAATCAGCGATGTGGAGTTGTTTGTGGGTTCACTCATTATGAGCGAGCGAGTCACTCGACCTTTTGGCATTTGGGATCCCATACTTGCTGTAACCTCGGGATCAACCATTGCTGCAGAAAAGACAGATGTGCTTAAAACCAAAAGTAAAAAGAAAAAATATCTTTTTTTCATGAATATTTATCTCTGCGGGTGAGTTTGTATTATTATACCTTTCTTTGATAAAAAGTTGGTATTTAAATCGATGTTATTGAGAATTATATTGACAATATGCGTTTCTTTTTCAAAAAACGCATATTGTCAAAACAGTGTGGAGATCATAAAAAACTATCAAAAAAAATTTTATAACTTGCCCTTGATCAAACAAGAGCATTTTTCCGTGCGAATGTATCTTTTGACTGGAGATATCAATTATATTACCCCGGTTGTGTCCTACACCTACTTTTTGAGTCAACGGTATCAAAAAGCACTGACTGCATTAGATCATCCAGACATGATTGCGCTTGAAGAGCGAACGCTTTTATCCGTAGATCATACCAATACCGAAAAACGTAAGCGATATAATCGGTACATAGCGCGTTTTAAGGGGATGGGTTTTTATCTGAATTTACTGATCATTACTAACAAAGTTTTTTCTTATCATCTTGAGCATACCGCTTTGTTTCCTCAGACTGCTCGTGCTATTGATGCGCTTAAAATTCAAAAAAATGCATTTAAAGCCTTTATTTTAAACAAAAAAAGTATTCGAATTTATGGCGCACAATTAATTAACTATGTTTTTTACCTCCGTGATTTGAGTATTATTGACTTGATCAACCCTTATACCCAGGGATTTAGGGACATGTTCCCGGATGCGCAAGATGCCAAACTATCTAGCGTTGATTATGAATCAAAAATTTATGGCATGACCCATTTTATCACTGCAGCAAGCCATTATTATAAAAATCAAGTGTCTTATCAGGATTATGCGTGGATCATTGATTATTTTGAAGAGCATATCGACCAGATTATTGCTCGCACAGAAAATGATGTGATTGCTGAGGTGGGCCTATGTCTGCTGCTGGTGGCGCATGAGCGTAGTCAGACGCTAGAAAAAATAAAAAAACATCTGAATACAGCCTTTGATCCAGAGCATGCACTCATTAAAAGCAAATCCAATGATGTGGGGTTTATTTACGGAGAGCACCGAAACATTTTAGCCATTATGATTTTTAATTGGAAATATAGTATTGGTAAAGATCCATCGATTTACGCAACTCTTACTACGCACTTGCATCAAGGTATTGAGTCTACTTTGAACGCCAGCTTATAACACACAGGACTTACGCAAAACGTCGATCTCTTCGTTAAGTTTTGTTTTTAATTCGGTCATTTAGTCCACCTAAACTCCCTCATTAAAAACA
>CAZVEH010000088.1:0-2207 GCA_964625775.1 uncultured Legionella sp.
GCGTATTCTACGGATCTACGTTTGTTTGTCAACTGCTTTTTTAAAATTTTTTATCCCATGAGCCAATGTATACATTTGTAAGAAACAATGGTTAACAGTGAAGCAGCAGGAAGAGTTAGGATCCATGAGGTAAAAATATTGCGAATCACAATCAAGTTCAACGCACCGATACCCCGCGCTAAACCAACACCTAGCACCGAACCTACTAACGTTTGGGTTGCAGAAACAGGAATGCCACTGCTGGTCGCCACCACTACAGTAGTGGCGGCAGCTAAGGTTGCAGCAAAAGCACGGCTGGGCGTTAATACCGTGATGGCACTGCCTACTGTTTCAATAACCTTTCTGCCATACATCAAAAATCCTGTGATCACCCCCACGCAGCCAAATAAAATAATCCACGACGGGTAGTCACTTGCGGCGATTGTTTGAGACGTATTCATGGCTAAATTGTATACCATGGTGAGAGGCCCCACTGCGAGAGCAACATCATTTGACCCATGCGCAAATACCATGGCACATGCTGTCATTGCCATCAATAATGCAAAATAACGTTCTACCTGAATAAATGCATCGCGTCGCTTCATGTCAGCTGGCTCAGGAATATGTTTGATACCTAGCAAGCCCAGAACAGTGATACAGATACTGGTACCTATGACCACAAAGATACTTTGCTTGATATTCAGTACCACGTGAAAATGATTCAACCCTTTTAGTACGGTAATAAAAGATAAAATACATCCGATAAGAAACAAATAAATCGGCATGTAAAATTTAGCTCTTTTGAGAGGGTCAATTTTAATAAAAATAGCTTGTTGAATGGTAGTAAACAACACAAATCCGGTGATGCCGGCGATCAATGGAGAAGTCACCCAGCCAATAGCGATGTACATGACTTGATTCCAGTGAATGGCATCTTGCCCCAAAACCATACTACCAAAGCCCACCATTGAGCCTACTAATGCATTGGTAATAGACACAGGCACACCGAGATAACTTGCCAAATTCATCCAAATTGTACAAGCCAAGAGCACACCAAGCATACCTTCCATCAGTATCATGGGTGATCCTGACAGTTGACTGGTATTGATGATGCCGTCTCGCATTGTTTCAGTAACACCGGTCCCGCCTAAAAAAGCACCGGCAAATTCAAACACAATGGCCACACACATGGCTTGTCGCACAGAAATGGCTTTGGAACCCATCGTAGTGCTCATCACGTTCGCCAAATCATTGGCACCCACACCCCATGTCATAAGAAAACATAGGACAACCGCTATCAACAGATATAAACTCGAATGATCCATAAGAAAATATTACCGCGCAATGAGAATTTGTAAACGAGCACCCACGATCTGCGCAAAATCCGCAAGATCACCAATCCACTGAACAAGCTTGTATAAAAAAACCGCATCAACAGGGCTCAATTCTTGTTCAATTTCAAAAATATGTCGGCGCATATCGGAGAGCAAATCATCACTGTCATGCTCAATTTCATCCAAAGTTACGATCATATCTTCCACAATGGTTACTTCGCTTCCTCGAAAACCACTTTCTAACAACTCATCTAATTCATTAATTGCCTTGCAAGCTTGTTTTGCGGCATCCAAACAACGATTAAGAAAAGGCATAAAAAAAGGAACTAATACTTTAGGAATGATCATTTTACGTCCAACAATCAGCTCCGCTATATCCTCGGCCTTATTGGCAATGCGATCTTGTGCAGCCAGCAATTCTAATAAGTCCGAGCGTGCAACAGGCAAAAATAAGCCGGTAGGTAAATGTAAGCGTAAATCTCGCTTGATGATGTCTGCTTCTTTTTCCAAAACAATAATCTTATTTTGTATGGTTTTTGCTAAATCCCAATCATCCTTCATCACCGCCTCAAAAAAAGGCGACAACTGCTTCGCGCAAAGATAGGTTTTATACATATGTTGTTCAATGGGCCGAATAGGTGACGGGCCAAACATATTGAAAATATTACTCATCACGATATTTATCCATAATTGGGATGATCGTGATTATACAGAAATAATCCACCAAATGTCATCGTATAAATAATGGTTTGATTCAAAACAACCCCAAAGACAAAATAAAACACAAGTAAAACAATATAAAAACCAATCATATGGAAAGATTACAAATACCAGATACATCGTAACTCCCCACGTCATCCCGAGCGCAGCGAGGGATCTCCTGTCGTGTGGTAC
>CAZVEH010000089.1:0-1784 GCA_964625775.1 uncultured Legionella sp.
GCTTGGGACTGCATATCGCTCAAACTTATGTGCAATTATTGGGTGGAAACATCGAGGTTACCTCTAAACTCAATCAAGGGTCTGTGTTTACATTTTCCTTGCCTATAAAAATAGGCGATCAAAACGCCCTACTCACTCCCATATGCTCAGACATACCCCCTGTTCAGTCTAGGGAAACTCTCTCACCTAGTATGTCTAAACATGGACAACCCAAGGTTTTAATCATAGAAGACAATCCTATCGCTCTCACCGTGGCTGAAACCCTGCTCAAAAATGAGCATTTGACTATAACCCCAGCTGTAGATGGTGAGTCAGGTTTAGAACTGGCGAAAACACAATCTTTTGATGTCATTGTATCTGATGTGGGCTTACCAGGCATGTCAGGCATCGAATTTACACGGCAGTTGCGTGCTTATGAAAAAGAACACCAAAAACAACCCGTACCAATCATCGGTTTAACCGCCCACGCTGAAGGAAAAACTCGAGATGAATGCATCGAAGCAGGTATGAATGAAGTCAGTATCAAGCCGCTCACCTTAAAAACGGTACACATCATACTGACTCAGTTTTCTTTGTCTGATATCCAACCTCTCATAAAAACAGAAGAAATCAAGATGACGCCTCACATACCAGACACATCCACCAAACTTGGCTTGGATTTACCTAATACTGAAACAGAGTTGTTTGAATTAGACCAATTTTCCCTGCTTGACGCAGCACTTGCGATCAAAGAGTTGGGAAACAATAAACCTCTTTTGGTGAATATGCTCAAGGCTTTTTTAGAACAACTCCCCCAAGAAAAACAAGCTTTAAAGACTGCTTATGAGGCCAAGGATTGGAGTCAAGTTGAGAAATTAGCGCACAAAATGAAAGGCGGGACTGTTTATTTAAAGCTCAACAAATTGTCTATTGCTTGCCAATATTTAGAACGCTATCATAAGGCTGGTCATTCAATGCGCCTAGAAGATCTGTATCAGCAAATGACGAAAGTTATGGAAGAAACTGCGACTGCTGTTGTGAAATGGTTAGAATAAAATTAATAAGACGAAATACAGACCACATTATGATTGATATTCATCCGAAGCCCCCTGGCAGGAGGCCCGCGGAATATTTATATGAGATCCCTTAATGATCTATTCAGTAGAATAAGAAGGACCTGCCTCGATCACTTGATCAATAATCGTTCCTAATTTCGCGACTTCCTTAGTGAAATCATCAATGTTAGCCACTCTGCAAAGATTCACATCTTCCACTGTTGTGACTTCATTGATGCTAGACCCTTTTCTTAAGTGCAAACATTCACCCATTGTAAAAAACAGAAATCGAGCATATGTCGGTGTGTGTTTTACAACATATTGATTTCCATCTGTTCTCGTAATTGTGAAGGTACCCGTCCAATCTTCTGGGCCGGCATATGCTGCGCTATTAGCAAAAGATAGAAAGACCATAAATCCAAGAATAGTTTTTTTTAGTGACATTTTTTGTCCTTAATAACTTTGTAAGAGCCAAATTATATAGTCTTTATAATTGTTTGCAATCATCCTTTAGAAGCGCATTTTTTTGCACTTTTGAATAAAAATATAATCCAGCCAGCGACAACTAAACAGTACAAAGCAGAAGTCAAAAATTTATTTAAAAATGGGGTAAGAAAATCAGAAATAGCCAAAAAACTTGGTATTGGGCGAACATCTGTTAGGAGAATGATTTCTGAACAATAGAGTAGTATTGCAACTCCCCACGTCATCCCGAGCGCAGCGAGGGATTGTAAGTCTCAAATTTAGTAT
>CAZVEH010000090.1:0-1696 GCA_964625775.1 uncultured Legionella sp.
GGCTGAGTTTTGGCATTTATGCGCGGAGCAATTGATGAGTGGCCAAATTGTTTCAGTAGTATATAAGTTGTGAGATATAAGATCTATAAAATGATTGAAAATAAAACCATATGGTATATAGTTAGCATGAAATTTTAAAGTATTAATATTTTAAGGATAGTTTTTATGACTAAAATAACGCACGATAATCGCCCAAGCTACTACTTCCATAGTTTGTTTGCCTTGCATGCCTACGATATTGGATTATCCATAGCTCAAAAATTTGAGGATTTACCCAATTGGCAAATAGCAGAGCTTCCAGTGGAAGTGGGTGGTTTTAAATGTGTGTTATGGATGAATGAGCAAAATCGCCAATACATTGTTTCATATCGTGGTACTGACAATTTAGCAGGGGTAATGGAAGATATTCATGGTATTGTTTTAAATGGAGTCAGCCCTCAAAAAGAACAAGCTTATTTGATGGCTCAAAAAGCAGCTAAATTAGCTAAAGACAAGGACTATTCACTTGGGTTTACTGGTCATTCCTTGGGTGCATTTTTGGCAGAATTATCCGTGTTTTTTTGTCAGAATGATTTTGATTTTCCACATGCACATGCAGTAACATTCGAAAGCCCAGGAAGTTTAGATGCTTTGGAAAAACTATCTCCCGGAATATTAACTTCCCAACCATTAGATATTGTGCAGTTTTTAAGTTACCCCAACCCAATCAATACCTTTTGTCGCTCAATTGGAACTTTATATCAGGTGACTCCTCAACTTTCTAATTGGTCTTGGGTGCCTGGTTATAGATTGCAAGCTATTCACTCCATGCAAGCTATTGTTGATGCTCTGCGCGATGTAAACTATTGTGCTCATATCGCAAAATGGCCTTCTAATGCAGGACGTTTTCATTTGTTTTTTTCGCATACAGAATGGAAAGATAATCGTTATGATATTAATTCTTTAACATTGCCGCTTAGTGATTTAAATGAAACAGAAGTTAAAGCGCGTTTTCAACTAAAATATCGTGGAAATTATTCGGTTACTGAATATTTATGGGATAAGGAACTGCCTTTAGATAAGCACTTCCAACCTGCATTAGCAGAGTTTTTAACCTTATTTTACCAGCATTTTTGGGGTATGGCACAAACCAATGAACAGCGAAATGGTATTAAAAATATTTGGGACAAATCTGATCTCGCTCCCGAAATAAAGCATATCCTCTTACAATATAAGCTTGTGAAGCGTGCAGGATGTCATTGGATACAGATAGTTGATGAGACATTATCTATATTCGATTTTAGAGAGCAGCTATCAAAAGCTTTAGAAACTCATCCTCAATGGATTCCAATATTACTTAAATCGACTGGTGCGCCTTTATCTATTAATGCGTCCGTAATTGCTGAAGGGGGAATATTAGAGGCAGGTGGTGTAATAGAGGGAGCTATCGCGGTTGGAATTAAAGTCGAAATACCTGATGATGAAGATGAAGAGGCCCAAAAGCGTTTTAAAGATTTATGTATAGCGACTCTTGACAGTTTTGAAGGAAAAAATATTCAAGTAAATGCTTCGGTTGTTTCTAACGGGGGCATTGCAAAAGGGACTATTCTATATCCGAATGTCTGCGCGATGTTGTTTACAACAAAATCCGCCAGATCATCTACATCTAAAGGACATGGTGAGCATTCAGAAAGTACTTTAGGAATGAAATCTGGGA